>JAIDTS010000304.1 GCA_029060585.1 Muribaculaceae bacterium | reverse complement strand
TTCGTTCGGATCTTCCACAAGCCTACGGCAACTACGCCAACGCCCTTAGGATGGGAGCATCTCTCGACAGCGCCGCGCTGTATTACCACCGGGCTATTTCCGAAGCAGACTCTCTGCAGCTCGAACCGGTTCACTATATTCCTCTCTACAACGGAATAGCCTCGGTCTTCACAGACATGCGAGACTACGACAATGGCGCGAAATGGTGGAAAAAATCAATAGAGATCCTCGGTTCCATGAATCAGTTTGACAAATTCAACACTCTTTCGGGCTATGGCAACCATCTCTATTACCAAGGAAAATATGACGCTGCAGAAGAAGTTTTCCTCAGAGTCAAAGAATTTCTTGACTCCGTTCCGGGATCGGAATGGGAAACCATGTTCAACAATGTCAATATAGCCGATATCTACATCCGCCAGGGATCTCCCCGGCAGGGAGAGAAACTGCTTGACAAGGCTTCCGTCTACTTCACGGAAGTACAGCCGAATCCGATGGTGATGTCGTATATCCAGACCCTACGCATGCGGGCGGCTACCGCACTCGGACAATACAGCCATGGCCTTGAGATGGCAAGGATGTATCCTGAAGCAGACACTCTTCGTCTCGAGCAGCATCTGGCAAGGTTGAAAGCAATGGAAGACCTCTATGCCAATATCGGCAACTACCGTCTCGCCTACATCACGCGTTGCAGACACGACCATCTCGACGACTCACTGCGCTCATACCATCTGAGTCAACAGATCTCTGCCCTGAACGCATTGTACCAGCGCGACCACAGAATACTGAATCTCGAGGCAGGAAATACTCGCCAGCAGGCACATATCTATAAGCTTACCGCCGGAATAGCCATATCCCTTGCGGTCATTGCCGGACTGATACTATTCTTCGTAGTGAGACGCATAAATGCAAAGAGGCGGGAGGAGAGGATGATGAACAAGATTATCTCTCTGAGGCAGGAGAACCTTCGCAACAGAGTGACCCCGCATTTCATCTATAATGCCCTCAACCATGAGCTCCATAACGTGAAAAAAGGGAAACCGTCGCATCTTGACTCGCTCGTAGACCTCATACGTAAGCAACAGATAGTAGCATCAGAAATACTAATCCCTTTCTCGGAGGAACTTAAATTCACCGACGACTATATTCACGTGATAGGCGACAACGGTCGCGATCCTTTTGTCTATGATTACAGAATTGATCCGGGGATAGATCCTAATTTCCTGTTTCCGTCAATGACGCTACAGATTCTCGTAGAAAACGCTTTCAAGCATGGATTCACAACCCTTGAGCCTCAAACCGAACGCCGTCTCATAATCTCGGTATCCAGTATTACCGACGGACGCATCATCGTCAGCGTATTCAACAACTGTGGCGACTCTCCATCAGGTGCCGAGAAAGGAGGCACAGGTCTTCGAGTACTGCTCGAGACAATAAGGCTCATAAACGAGCATAACAGACAACAGATACATTTCAAAATAGACACTAAAGCCGAACTCTACGGGCTGAACGGCTGCCAGGCAACAATTACACTTCCCGACAACCTCAAGCCCTAAATCACTACAAGGATGAATAAGATAAAAGCTGTAATAATCGACGACGACATCCCGAGCATCCGCTTGCTCGCTGAAGAGCTATCGCGCCGTGAAGACATCGAACTATGCGCCACCGCTGAGTCTCTTGAAGCAGGCGAACGCATCATTGCCGCCCATAAGCCGGACATTATCTTTCTCGACATGAAGTTTCCTGAAGGAAACGGACTCTCCTGGTATGAAGAGGCATCGCTTCCGGAAAATGCAAAAGTCGTATTCCACACATGCTACCAGCGTTATATCCACGATGCCCTTTCCCTGAAGGTATTCGACTTTCTTCTAAAGCCGTTCGAACCTTCGGAACTGGACGTAATCATAGAGAGATACCACAACCTCGACCGTGTCCAACACCGCCCTGGCACCACGCTCCAACCTATATCCGCATACACCAACAGCCCGGGAGGCAATCATCGACTTCTTTCAATCACATCAGTGACCAACTCCAAGGTGATCGTCAATCCCGCAGACATTGTTTACTTCCGCTACATATCAGACCGAAAGATTTGGGAGTGTGTATTCTATAACCTAAAGCGCATTATCCTAAAGCGGCAAACCACAGCCGAGACAATACTCGGATACGGACCGGATTTCGTACGCACCCATAAGCAGTTTATCGTCAACGTCCGCTATGTTGGTATAATAAACGGAAACGACTGCATATTGCTCCCTCCGCTCGACAATATAACTGAAATCAAGATATCGAAGACCTATAGGCGCGACCTGATGGACAGGTTTTACGACATCTGATTCATCATCACAGATCCGGCATCTTAGGAATCGACGGCATTTTAAACCCATGAAGCCCAAACGGGGTTGTAAGAATATAACCCTTACCGACCATGTATAAAGACAGCAAGACCGATTCCAAAACAACCGTCGCGACCTCTGACAATCAACGGAGAGACATTATAGAGAAGATCCTCAAGACCCTGGTGCCTGCCGGTGTATCAGCAGCAATGATCATATGGATGTCGCACAAGCTCGACTTCCACAAAATATGGACCATCACGTCGCACGACTGCGACTACTGGTGGCTCCTGCTGGTGATGCTCCTAACTATGCTCTCCTATTCCATCAGGGGAATAAGATGGGGTTATCAGTTGCGTGCCGCTGGCATACCCAGGATGTCGGTGGCCTCTGAGAGCGTGTCGATTTTCTCAGCATATGCCATCAACCTCCTCGTCCCCTATCTCGGAGAAGCCTGGAGATGCGTCTATGTAGTGAGGAGAGAAAACGCCAAACTCTCCACTGTGGTAGGCACAGACCTTGCAGACCGAAGTTCCGATTTCGTGATGATATTGCTTTTGCTCGGGCTCGCCCTAATAGTTGCCAATCCTGCTCTCACACATTTCTTCGACCAATATCAGTTCGGCCGCGACATCGAAGATATCCTTTCAAAGTGGGAATTATGGATAGGACTTGCGGTAGCCCTCGCGATCTTCATATTTTGTGATCTCAAATACAAGAGTTCAAAATTCTTCAAGGGCATCAACCTTAGCATCTCGAGAATGTGGCAGGGGTTTAAAGTTATATTCACCATGAAGGGTCGATGGACATATCTCTTCCTGACAATCGCCATATGGGTTTGCTACTTCCTCAAGATATATCTCGTTTTCTTTGCATTCCCTTTTACCCGTGAGCTATTAACGCATCCGGGATACGCCTATGGCCTGCTTCCGGGACTCGTGGCTTTCGTCTTCGGATCGTTCAGTATGGCCATTCCAAGCAACGGGGGCCTCGGACCATGGAACATCGCAGTGATGTATGCACTTATGCTCTACGGAATAGGACATACTGATGCGGCGGCATTCTCAATTGTGGCATGGAGCACGCAGACCTTCATGACCATTCTGCTCGGCATATACTCCATGATTTACATTGCCGCTACACGAAAGAAAAAAGAATGCACAAATACTGTTAAAAATAATTAATGTTGCATTATTGAGGTAATAATATTCATGTCCGTGCGTCTCTATAAGAAAAAAACACAGTATATCTAACGACACAAACGACATGACAAATATTCTCAAGGTTATGCTTGTGGCCATATCCATAGCCTTAACATTTACGACCTCTGCCCAGACACTCAAAGTCAAGGGCAGTGTATGCGATTCAATAGGAGAACCCGAGAGCTTTGCCACTTTAAGGATATTCCAACTTCCGGATACGATAAGACCGAAAGTATCGGGAACAGCTGATGAAAACGGAGCATTTACATTAAATCTTCCGAAGGAAGGAGGTTATCGCGTGAACATACTCTCATTCGGAAAAAAGGAATTTAACAAAGACATATACGCGACAACGGATTATCCTACCATAGATCTTGGGACTATAACCCTCACTGAAGAGTCCAACCTTCTTCAGGAAGTGACGGTCACGGCGCAACGGCCACTCGTGGTCAAGGAAATAGACCGCATAGGCTACGATGTTCAGGCCGACGACGAATCAAAGACGTCTCAGCTTGATGAAATCCTAAAGAAGGTCCCTCTCGTCAGCGTTGACGCCGATGGAACGATAAAGATCAAAGGATCTACCGATTTCAAGGTCTATAAGAACGGCCGACCCAACAACTCATTCTCACGCAACGCCAAAGATATTTTCAAGGCACTCCCAGCATCCATGATCAAGCGCATAGAGGTCATAACCGACCCAGGAGCGAGGGAAGATGCAGAGGGCACTACCGCCATACTCAATATAGTGACGATGGAGAATACCATCATAAAGGGAGTGATGGGCAACGTCAGGGTTTCCTACAACAGCACGGATGACACGCCCAACGGGAGCGCATGGTTACAGACACAGATAGACAAGGTCAATCTCTCACTATATGGGGGATACAGCCGTATATCCCCTAAGAGCACAAAATACCGTTCGGAGTCTCTTCAGAAATACGAAGATTCCCGAAATGAAATGTATTCGGAAAGTTCCGGCCATGGACACGGGCAGTTGGGCTATTTCGGAATGGAGGGCAGCGTAGAAATAGACACTCTCAACCTCGTCACCGCCGAGGTCAACGGATACGTCTATTCGCTTAAAAGCGATGCCTGGGGTGCAAATACAATGCGCGACGCCACAGGCAATCTCATCTACTCCTATTCCAATAAATACAGATCAGATCCCAACAGCTATTTCGACATAGACGGAAGCCTCAACTATCAACACTCTACAAGAAAGAAGGGAGAGACACTGACGCTGTCATACAGAGTTTCGTCAACCAATCAAAGGCAACACAGCATAAACGACTATGAGGATGAGCTCAACATGCCTGTTCCTTATACCGGCACATCCAACGACTTCACACTCTATTTCATCGAACACACGGGGCAGTTCGACTGGACACGACCTATCAACGACTTCAATAAGTTTGACATAGGAGCGAAATATATCAACCGCAACAACCATTCAGTCAACGACCAGGATTATTTCAACTTCCAGCAGCTCCATTCCGACTTCACCCACAATACCCAGGTATTCGCCCTATATTTCGATTACCGCCTTAAATGGAAGAGACTGGGGGCGAGAGCCGGGCTACGCTACGAGTATTCCCGACTTGCAGCAAAATATCTCGACGGCAGTAACGATCCATTCAGTTCCAACCTCAACGACTGGGTTCCGAACGCTGCCATATCCTACGATATCAACGACGCCAACACGCTGAAGCTCTCCTATTCCACCCGTATCAATCGCCCGGGCATCAGCCAGCTCAACCCCGCGGTAGTGGAGACCCCAACCTCCATATCGTCAGGAAATCCTGACCTCGGCTCTTCTCGGCATCAGTCGATCGACCTCAACTATAACTTAATCGGAAGGAAATTCAGCCTTGACCTAAGCACGTCATACAGCTTCATGAACAACGCCGTCATCGGAGTGCAGGAGCTACTACCGGGCGACATAATCAAATCTGGATACGCCAATTCCGGACACAACAAATGGTTTAACATCGCCGCATGGATGAGCTATACGCCTTGGAGCAAGACTTCATTCATGCTCAACGCAAACATAAACTACGCCCACAGATCGAATCCATCACTCCATATTACCTCCCATGGTTGGGGAGGGTACGCGTTCTTCCGCGTGCGTCAGCAGCTGCCATGGGATCTTGCACTTACTGCCAACGTGAGCCTTTATCGGCCTACTCCGGATCTCTACAACACCGACAAAACGCCACTGTCAGACAATATATATTACGGACTCGAGCTGCAGAAATCATTCCT
>JAIDTS010000303.1 GCA_029060585.1 Muribaculaceae bacterium | reverse complement strand
TCCTACGACTTCATGAACACCATGATGACGGGAGGGCTGCATAAGCACTGGCGCAACAGGGCCCTGAAGATGGCGGCCGAGATACTGCCGGAAGGGGAACCGAAGGATATCCTCGATGTGGCGTGCGGGACGGGCGATGTCTCGTTTAAGCTGCATAAGATGTTTCCGAAAGCCCGTATCACGGGACTCGACCTCTCGCCGGGGATGCTATGGGTAGCCCAGGGTAAACTCGAATGGTGGGATGCGGAGACCCGGAAACTCATCTCCTTCATGGAGGGCGACTGCCTGAAGATGCCTTTCCCGGACGATACGTTCGACATGGTAACCGTAGCCTACGGCGTACGTAATTTCGAGCGGCTCGAAGACGGCTACCGCGAGATGCGGAGGGTCTTGAAGCCGGGAGGGGTGCTCTGCGTCATAGAGCTGTCGGAGCCGAAAAATCCCTTGATAAGGAGCGGCTACAGGCTTTATTCTCGGAATGTGATTCCATTAGTGGGACGTATGGTGTCTCACGACACGCGGGCCTACAGCTATCTGCCTGAGTCCATTGCGGCGTGCCCTCAACGCGGCGACATGACGGCGATGATGGAGCGCGCGGGATTCCGCGAGGCTACCTTCAAGTCGCTGACTCTAGGAGTCATAACGATTTATCTGGCGAGCAAATAAATCGTTGAGTATCGGCGCTGCGCGCAGTATAGAGTATAAAGTATGAATAGAAAGGATTTTGAGATAATGGCTCCCGTCGGGAGCTGGGAATCGCTGGCGGCCGCCCTGAGTGCGGGCGCCGACGCCGTCTATTTCGGCATCGAAGGGCTCAACATGCGTTCCCGATCGAGCGCCAACTTCACGGCCGATGATATGGACGAGATCGTACGCCGATGCTCGGAGAAGGGGGTGAAGACCTACCTAACCGTAAACACGGTGATCTACGACAATGACATGGAGCTGCTCCACAAGATAATCGACCGCGCCCACGCCGCACATATCTCGGCCATCATAGCCTCTGACATGGCGGCGATCCTTTATGCGCGGCAGATCGGCCAGGAGGTGCACATATCGACGCAGGTGAACGTCACCAACATCGAGGCTGTGCGCTTCTACGCGCAGTTTGCCGACGTGATGGTGCTGGCGCGCGAGCTCAACCTCGACCAGGTGAAGACTATCCATGAGGCGATAGAGAAGGAAGGACTAAAGGGGCCGAACGGCGAGCCGGTGCGGCTCGAGATGTTCTGCCACGGTGCCCTCTGCATGGCAGTAAGCGGAAAATGCTATCTCTCTCTGCATCAGATGAACTCAGCGGCAAACCGAGGCGCCTGCACGCAGATATGCCGCCGCTCGTATACAGTCACCGACAAGGAGACGGGCGACCAGCTTGAGGTGGACAACCAGTATATAATGAGTCCGAAAGACCTGAAGACTATCCATTTCCTCAACAAGATGGTCGACGCAGGGGTGCGTGTCTTCAAGATAGAGGGACGTGCACGCGGACCCGAATATGTGAAGGAAGTGGTGGAATGCTACTCCGAGGCTCTGGAAGCAATCTGCTCCGGAGACTTCAGCGATGAGAAACTGGAGGGCTGGGAGAAGAGGCTTGCGAAGGTGTTCAACCGCGGATACTGGGACGGCTACTATCTTGGCCAGCGTCTCGGAGAGTGGAGCGGCAAATACGGCAGCAGCAGCACCCGCGTGAAGGAATACGTGGCGAAGGGAATCAGATACTATGACCGCCTTGGCGTCGGGGAGTTCCAGATGGAGAGCGGAGTGCTGAGGCCTGGCGACGAGGTCGTGGTCACGGGTCCGACCACCGGCGCGCTGATCTTCAAGGTGGAGGAACTGCGGCTTACGACGGATCCGGTGCCCGAGGTGAAGAAGGGAGACCGCTTCTCGCTTCCTGTGCCGGCCAAGATACGCGCTTCAGACAGGCTATATCTGTGGAGGGACAAGAGTGTTAAGTCTTGAGTGTTAAGTCTTCAGTCTTAAGTCTTCAGTCTTAAGAGTGGCCCTGATATATCATGATCTATCATGATGCATCTTGTTATATCATGCAGTGTTGGATGAACCAATAATGGAGAGGATTGTTGTAGTAGTAATGACGTTAAATTATAAACAGATAAAAACTATGAAGACAATCAATCAGCTTGCAGTGGGCGCAGCCCTTCTCTTCGGCGCCGCCGCCATCTCCTCCTGCTCTGAGGACAAAAACGAAATGATCGGCACATGGACTTCTTCAGCTCCTGAAGTTGTGGTTCCGGCTATCGAGGGTACAACCTCCGCTACGACAGTGACCACTTTCGAGTTCAGCGAAGGCGCAGAGAAGAGCAATGGTCCGGTCAAGATGACTACAGACTACACGGTGACGGCTCCCGACTCGGTGGGCAACGCCATCAACTATACCGTAAAGGCTTCCGTAGAGGGCAAGTGGACCCGCGAGGAAAAGGGTGATGACGACTACTATCTGTCGTTCGACCAGAATACCCTTGATGTGGCAGGCGTAGACGCCCCCGACGGACTCGGCGCAGTGACCGCCAACTTCCTCGGCAGCATCGCACAGTACTCAAAGATCGAGGACGTAGAGGTGACTAAGGACGGCTCAACGCTCAGTTTCGAGCTTGACAATCCCGACCGCAAGGTTACTTTTACTAAGAAATAAGTTTTACGTTGGACGTTTTACGTTGGACGTTAAAGTTAAAAATCGACGAGGTCTGTAGACCCCGTCGATTTTTAATATGCTATTTGTAAAAAAAATTATAGACGACGTGATATAGACTGCATTAGTCCATTGAGCATTTTATCAATTTCTTCCAATTCATTTATTATGGGAGTCATCTC
>JAIDTS010000302.1 GCA_029060585.1 Muribaculaceae bacterium | reverse complement strand
AAGATGCCATCGAACTGAAGCGAGAAATGCTTGCCCAGATCCTCGGCAGGAACATCAAACTCCTTGCGATACCAACCGACACTCGTCTCGGGATATTTATAACCTACGGTCTTATAACCGTGACTATGGCTCGCATCTTTTGAAAACGGGAGATCCACAACCCAGTCATGGGGCAAAGTGACCGGAGTCCATTCCCTATTCCACTTCGAAGCGTCAAACTTCGGGGAGTAGGGTCCTTCATTGTGGATGGAGTTTGCCTTGGTAAGATAGTTGAAATACTCCGTACCGCATCCGAAATCCTTTGCAGGATCGGAGGCGTCGCCAAAGGCAAAGGACCAGCCGTCGTTGAATAGGGTTCGGTCAGAGGCATCTGCGTCAGCGAACATCAGAGAGAATGCTGCGAACAAAGGGAGGGCGATTCGTTTCATAAGTCAGGTTTTAATTTTGTGCAAATTTAGTAAAATAATTTTGCCCTTTCTAAATTTTTCACAGCAAAAAAACGTTATAGTAAGTATCTGCTAAAATAGTATCATTGCCAGTATGATATTTTTCATAATTTTGCATAAGTAAAAAAATAACCCAAAGCATCATGAAGAACGATTTAACCAAATGCCTACTTGCAGTCTCCATCGTTATGGCTGCCGGGGGCGTCTCCGCCAAGGTGGAGCTTCCTGATATAATCAGCGACAACGCAGTGCTTCAGCAGAACTCCGACGCAAAGCTCTGGGGATGGAGTAAACCCGGCTCGACGGTTGATGTCACTCCGTCGTGGAGTGTCAAGACATATACCACAAAATCAGACAGCAAGACAGGACGCTGGGAAATAGCAGTGGCAACCCCGGAAGCTTCGTTCACACCCTACACCATAGAATTCAAAGACGCCGACGGCCCGGTCGAGATAGGGAACGTATTAATAGGAGAAGTCTGGTTCTGCTCAGGGCAGTCTAATATGGAGATGCCGCTCCGCGGCTTCGGCATACAGCCCATCGAGGGAGCCGCACAGGCAATCGCCTATTCAGGGAAATACCCGGGGATAAGGATGGCCAACATCCCGAAGCGCGAAGCATATACGCCACAAGAAAAGGTAGAAGGGAAATGGAATGTCTCCAATCCTAAGAACGCAGGAGAATTCTCGGCCCTCGCCTATTTCTTCGCTCAGTCGCTCACCGACCTGCTGAATGTGCCGGTAGGCATCATCAACTGCGCCTACGGAGGATCGAAAGTGGAGGGATGGATACCGAAATGGAAGCTCGACACCTACCCGGGCTGGGATATGGCCGCAGAGGAAAACAACAAGGACATGGGCGACTGGGAGAGGATCGGCGTGATGTATAACGCCATGCTCAAGCCCGTTTTGGGCTACACTGTAAAGGGTTTCCTATGGAATCAAGGAGAATCAAATGTGGGGAGAGAGAATGAATATCCCCAGCATCAGAAAGACATGGTTGAGATCTGGCGTCAGGAATGGGGACAAGGAGAGCTTCCGTTCTATTTCGTTGAGCTTCCTGGATGGCACTACGACAATCCGGAGGCAGACAACGCTGCGAAATTCAGAGAATGCCAGCACAAGGCAGCAGAAATCCTTCCGAACAGCGGCATAGTATGCACAACCGATCTCGTATATCCATATGAGGTACCAGATATCCACGCGCGCAAGAAAAAGGAGATAGGTGAACGACTCGCCTTCATGGCCGGAGCCCGCACATACGGCATCGAAGGAATCCCCAACATCTACCCGTCATACAAATCGGTGGAGCTCAAGGGAGACACCGCGGTGTTGACCTTCAACAACGCCATAGGCGGCCTGAATCCCAACACAGACCTGCCGGGATTTGAAGTGGCAGGCGAGGACCAAGTGTTCTATCCCGCAAAGGCGGTTGAAGACTGGAACTGGCCCTACACCGTAACAGTATCGAGCGACAAGGTGAAAGACATCAAGGCAGTGAGATATTGCTTCAAGAACTTCGCCATCGGACAACTGAAAGACATGTATGGGCTTCCGCTCATTCCTTTCCGCACCGAC
>JAIDTS010000301.1 GCA_029060585.1 Muribaculaceae bacterium | reverse complement strand
CTGTATTGTTATATAGATATACGGTATATTTGCAATAATATACAAATAATATTCAATACTAATTATATTTAAAAACGATTTTCTATGGAATCAAAGAAATTTCTCCTGCAGGAAAAGGACATTCCGACAGCATGGTATAATATAGTGGCAGATATGCCCATCAAACCGCAGCCGATGATTAATCCGGCTACAAAACAACCCCTCAAGGCTGAAGACCTTATGCCGCTTTTCTCAAAGGAGGCATCCCTTCAGGAGATGAACGACAAGGACCGCTATATCGAGATTCCCGAGGAAGTAAGAGAGATGTATAAGATCTATCGTCCGACTCCTCTTGTCCGCGCACGAGGACTGGAAAAGGCGCTCGGCACAAAAGCCCACATTTATTTCAAGAATGAGAGCGTAAGTCCTGTTGGCAGCCATAAGCTAAATTCAGCTATTCCTCAGGCCTACTTCTGCAAGAAAGAGGGAGTGACCAACATCACGACCGAAACGGGAGCCGGACAGTGGGGTGCGGCACTATCGCTCGCTGCAAAATATTTCGGCCTCAACCTCGCGGTCTATATGGTTAAGGTTTCCTTCAATCAAAAGCCCTATCGCCGCTCTATAATGCAGACCTACGGTGCGGAAGTGATAGCTTCTCCGTCCATGTCGACGAAGGCCGGTCGCAAGATTATCACCGAGAATCCTACATATCAGGGTTCTCTAGGAACCGCTATTTCTGAGGCCGTTGAGCTTGCTATGGCTACCGAGAACTGTAAATATGTGCTCGGGTCTGTACTAAATCACGTTGCGCTGCATCAGACTGTCATTGGTCTCGAGGCAGAGAAGCAGATGGAAATGGCCGGAGAGTATCCTGATATCGTTATCGGATGCTTCGGCGGAGGTAGTAATTTCTCCGGAATCTCGTTCCCATTCATGCGCCATAATTTCAGTGGCGAACGAAACACCCGCTTCATCGCAGCCGAGCCTGAATCTTGTCCGAAACTGACACGCGGCAAGCTTCGCTACGACTTCGGCGATGAGGCTGGATATACACCGATGATTCCCATGTATACTCTCGGTCATGATTTCGCACCGGCCAACATCCATGCAGGAGGTCTACGCTATCATGGAGCCGGATCTGTAGTGAGCCAGCTTAAAAGCCAGAACCTCATGGAGGCTGTCGATATTCCACAGCTCGAGACTTTCGCCGCTGCTACTCTTTTCGCGCAGTCGGAGGGCATAATCCCTGCTCCCGAGAGTTCCCATGCTATCGCTGCCGCTATCCGCGAAGCGAAGAAGGCAGATGAGGAAGGTAAGGCGCCGGTGATCCTTTTCAATCTTTCGGGACATGGCCTGATTGACATGGCGGCATATGACAGCTATATATCAGGCGACCTTGCCAACTATCAGGTGGCAGACGAGATGATAGAGAAGAATACTGAAAATCTTTCTCCCGTCAATTCATAATGTCTTTAGAATATATAAATCAGGAGGCCATCGAATTAAGATAGGCCTCCTGATTTATAATATCCTGAATGCGCAACACGCGACACTCATCACGCATTACGCATTACTTGTTTACCTGATACTTGTTCCATCCGTCCTTGAGGTAGGCGAGTGCCTGCTCAGCCGCTGCTACGCCTGCATTGAAGTTTGCTTCTGCGGTCTGTGCGCCCATTTTCTTCGGTGTGAAGAATACGCGTGCTCCGAATTTCTTCTCGAATTCCTCGGCTGAGTCTGGTTTGATGTCACTTACATAGCGGAGGTCGGGACGCTCTTCGAGAGCCTTGATCAGTCCTTCTTCATCGATCACTTCCTTTCTTGCTGTATTGACGAGAACTCCACCCTTGGGCATCTTCATGACGAGGTCATAGCCGATGCTCTTCTTGGTCTCTGCGGTTGCGGGAATATGAAGCGATACGAAATCGTTCTCGGAGAAAAGAGCGTCGACGTCATGCACCGGTCGCACACCCTCAGCTTCCATCACCTCGTCGCTTACAAACTTGTCGAGTGCTGATATCTTCATGCCGAATCCCTTCGC
>JAIDTS010000300.1 GCA_029060585.1 Muribaculaceae bacterium | reverse complement strand
ATGCTCAACCTTACGAATCTCCTCAGGAGTAACCTTCTGGAAATGAGAGAAGTCAAACCGCAGCGAATCGGGCGACACATAAGAACCCTTCTGCTCAACATGGGTGCCGAGTACCTCTCGAAGAGCCTCATGGAGAAGGTGTGTCGCTGAATGGTTGGCCGATATCGCTGCACGGGCATCGGTATCAATCACAGCCTTGAATGTATCAGCAGGATTCTCAGGGAGCCTATATGACAGATGAACGCTCACATTGTTCTCACGCTTAGTGTCGAAAATCTCTATCTCATCTCCGTTGGAATCGATCAGCTTGCCCTTGTCGCCAACCTGACCGCCCATCTCGCCATAGAAAGGAGTCTCGTCGAGGATGATCTGGAAGAATTCCTTACCTTTCTGCTTCACCTTACGATAACGGAGGATGCGGCATTCGTTTTCAACTGCGTCATAGCCCACGAATTTCTGCTCACCTTCCTTAAGCACAACCCAGTCGCCGGTCTCGATGGCGGCGGCATTCCGGGCACGTTGCTTCTGACGATCCATCTCCTCCTCATAACCCTTATGGTCGAGGGTCATACCCTGTTCGCGGAGGATGAGTTCAGTAAGGTCAAGTGGGAAACCGTAGGTGTCATAGAGAGTGAACGCGTCCTTTCCGCTTATCTCAGTCTTACCGTCTTTCTTAGCAGCAGCCACGAGATTGTCAAGGAGTCCGATTCCCTTATCAAGAGTGCGCAGGAATGATTCCTCCTCCTCCTTAATCACCTTCTTGATGAGTTCCTTCTGAGCCACGAGTTCGGGATAAGCATCACCCATCTGATCGACCATCACATCGACGAGCTGATATATGAACGGATTCTTCTGATCCAGGAATGTATAAGCGTAACGCACGGCACGGCGAAGGATCCTACGAATGACATATCCGGCCTTCGCATTGCTCGGGAGCTGCGAGTCAGCAATCGAGAACGCAATAGTACGGCAATGATCGGAGCAGACACGCATAGCCACATCGACCATCTTATCCTTGCCGTATTCCTTTCCTGAAATCTCGCTAATCTTAGCAATGTAAGGGGTAAAGACATCTGTATCGTAGTTTGATTTCTTACCCTGGAGAGCCATGCAGAGGCGTTCGAATCCCATGCCGGTGTCTATCACCTTCGCAGGAAGGGGCTCAAGATGCCCGTCGGCCTTGCGCTCATACTGCATGAAGACAAGATTCCAGATCTCAATCACCTGAGGATTGTCTTTATTGACAAGGGAAGCACCATCAACCTCAGCCCTCTCAGTGTCGCTACGAAGGTCGATATGAATCTCTGAGCAAGGACCACAGGGTCCAGTATCTCCCATTTCCCAGAAATTATCGTGGCGGTTGCCATTGATGATATGGCTCTTGGGAAGATGTGCCTCCCAGTATCCGGCGGCCTCGTTGTCGCGTTCGAGACCTTCGGGAGCATAACCTTCAAAAACGGTTGCATACAGTCGCTCCGGATTCAGTTTAAGCACATCCACGAGATATTCCCATGCCCAGTCGATAGCCTCTTTCTTAAAATAATCGCCAAACGACCAGTTTCCGAGCATCTCGAACATAGTGTGATGGTAAGTGTCGTGGCCGACCTCCTCAAGATCGTTGTGTTTTCCGCTGACGCGCAGACACTTCTGAGAGTCAGCCACACGGGTATATTTCGCCGGACGGTTGCCGAGGATGATATCCTTGAACTGATTCATACCGGCATTTGTAAACATAAGAGTAGGGTCATCCTTGATGACCATAGGAGCAGAGGGCACAATATGATGACCCTTGCTTTCAAAAAACCGTTTAAACGATTCTCTGATTTCCTTAGAAGTAGGCATAATCGTTACTATATCTTAAATGTCGCGGAGATTTTTGACAGTCGCCACGACTATTGTTTCTATTAAGATGCAAAATTAGTGATTTTTTATCAATTTAGCAAATGAAGAGGCCAAAGAATCAGATAATCTCACGAACCGAATCTATGTCAGGGAGACGGGAAATCTGGTCCATCACCATTCGGAGCTCGTCGTAGCTATGCACCGCAAACGTGATAAGGATTGTCGCGATGCTGTCTTCCGTCTTCGTGTTGATGCTGCCTATAGAGAGATTAAGGCTGTTGGAGATACAGTCTACGAGATCTATAACCATATGCGGACGATCGACGCAAACGACCTCGATCTCAACAGGATAAAGAGTCTCATCAGCATTGAAATCCACACTTACGATATTGTCGCCGAGCTGCGAGGACATCTTTATAACCTCCGGACAATCACGTTTATGGATCATTATCCTACTTCCGGCGTTATGAAAACCAATCACTTCCTCTCCGGGCATAGGCATACAGATCGGACAACGGTCATATTTGGGTTTCGGGATTTTCGACAGATAAGACCTGATGGCTTTTCTCGCCTTATATGTCACAGTGGCATCGAGCCATTCCTTAGTAGGATGACAATCCGCGTCGGGAAAAACTTCTACAATGTCGCCGCGATGCAACGGAGTCTTGATCGAAGCGAGGCGACCGTTGATGCGGGCAAACTTGGCCTTCTCGCCGAGTTTAGAATGCACCTCATAGGCGAAATCAAGAACCGTAGACTTCTGGGGGAGCACAATCGGCTTTCCTTGCGGAGTGAATGTCATTATATCGTCGTTGTAGAAAGAAGAGACAACATTCTCAATGAAGGAACCTCCCCCTTCATGGGCATTCTTCGAAATCTCCCTGAGATTGGCGCGGAATTTATTGATCCATCTCCTGATATTACCCTCGGAGCTGTCGCTTAAGAAACCATACTGCGAATTTGTCACCATCCTCTCACTGCTGATGTGTACCTCCTGCCAGCGTCCGAAATCCGCGAGAAGCTTCACGTGAAAGCTCTGGTAGCCATTTTCTTTAGGGCTATCGATATAGTTGGAGATACCACCAGGCTTCTCCTTAAACCGATCTGTCAGCAGAGAGTAGATCCTCAGCGCGGTGTTCTTTTCCGAGACCCCCTCCTCGTTTTTGAACACGATCTCAACGAAATGCCTGTATTTCAGATGATCGAAATCGTCGCCATATTTATTCATCTTCCTCCAAAGGGAATATGGCTGGCGATATTCAACGAACACACGGGACTTGATGCCACCACGCTTAAGAATATTAGAAATCTCATCGGTGAAGATCTTAAGCCGAGCCTGATTGGACTTCATATCACCATCTATCCGGGATGTCAACTCCGCATACTCGTGCGGACAGCGGAATCGAAGTGAAAGATTCTCAAGTTCAGTCTTGACGTTGTATAGTCCGAGACGAGTAGCGAGCGGAGCATAGAAATAGTCGGTCTCTCCCGCAATCTTCATCTGCTTGTCGGGACGCATGGAAGAGAGGGTCCGCATATTGTGGAGCCTGTCGGCCAGCTTCACCAAGAGGGCGCGGATGTCATACTGCACCGAAGTCAGCATCTGCTTGAAATTGTCGAGCTGCTTCGACATCTCGTATTTTTCCTTCTTCTGCTTAGTGACCACACGCACGAGGAAGGCCACATCGTTGCCGAAACGCTTCTGAATCTGATCGACAGTCCAGTCTGTGTCTTCCACCACATCGTGGAGGAACGCCGCAATCACGGAGTCGACATCAAGATTGAGCTCCATGGCCGCGATCCTGGCCACCGCGATTGGATGAAAGATGTATGGCTCGCCCGTCTTTCTCTTCTGCTTAGAATGGGCTTCCCGGGCCACCTCGAAGGCATCTACCAGGCGACGATAGTCATCTTCGGACACACGGGGGCGCATGGCATCGAACACAACCTTTGCCCTCTCAGCAATCTCCTGAGAATAATCCTTCTTCTCGAACACTGGTCTAAGCCCTTTTTCTTCCATACTTTTGAAATTTGCTTTATCCATTAATATTGATGTCGGCTACTACTCACATTAATGCTCACTTATTGGCGTTGCGCTCCATATATTTCTTCACTTCCTTGAAAAGAGTGGATGCGAATACGAGATCATTGAGGCTCTGATTGTCGCTGCGGTAGATAGTCTTGTCATCACCGCTCCAGTCGCAGAAACCCTTATTGATGAAAATGATATGCTCTCCTATTCCGAGCACGGAATTCATATCGTGGGTATTGATGACGGTAGTGATCCCATACTCATGCGTGATATCGCTGAGCAGATCGTCGATCAGCAGCGAAGTACGCGGATCGAGGCCTGAGTTAGGCTCGTCGCAGAAAAGATACTTGGGATTGAGCGCGATCGCCCTCGCGATCGCAACACGCTTCTGCATACCACCCGAAATTTCAGAGGGATACTTAGAATCGGCATTCTTAAGGCCCACGCGCTCGATACAGAAATGAGCACGATCGAGCTGTTCCTTATGGCTGAGGGGAGAAAACATCTTCAGGGGGAACATGACGTTGCCGAGCACGGTCTCATTGTCGAAAAGCGCAGATCCTTGAAAAAGCATACCGATGTCCATTCGCAGCTCCTTGCGCTGCTCCGCATTCATAGTGTTGAGGCAGCGTCCGTCGTAAAAGATCTCCCCTTGCTCAGGACTCAGAAGGCCGACGAGGCATTTAAGAAGCACAGTCTTGCCGGAGCCTGACTGCCCGATTATAAGGTTGGTCTTGCCGGTCTCGAAAGTGGCGGAGATATCATGGAGCACCTGCACTCCATCAAACCATTTGCTGATATTCTTGACTTCAATCATTGGAGCAGGAGTTTTGTTAAGATAACGTCGGCGAGGAGAATCAGTATGGAGCTTGAGACGACCGCATTAGTGCTCGCCTTACCGACCTCAAGCGCACCGCCCTTCACATAATAGCCGTAGAATGCGGCCACGGATGCAATTATATAGGCAAAGATCGTGGTCTTAATAAGTCCATACCATATATACCATTCGTTGAAGAAGGACTGGATACCAAAAACATAATTCTCGACAGTCAGCATATTCGTGAATTCAGCTACGAGCCACCCGCCCCAAAGGCCAACGAACATAGAAAGAACGCAGAGGATCGGCACAAACAGCACGAACCCCACCACTTTGGGGAGGACAATGAAATTGGCGGAATTTATACCCATGATGTCCATCGCATCGATCTGTTCGGTCACACGCATAGTTCCAATCTCAGAAGCGATATTGGAGCCTACCTTTCCGGCAAGGATCAGGCACATCATCGTAGAAGAAAACTCCAGGATAAGGATCTCTCTTGTAGCGAGACCGGTAGAATAGCTGGGAATCAGCGGCGAGACGATATTAATAGTCATCTGGATGGCGATCACCGCACCGATGAAGATCGATATGATCACCACAAGGGGAATCGAGTCTACTCCAAGCTGAGATATTTCCGTCACAAGCTGCCTGAAGAAAACGTTCCACTTGTCGGGACTACGGAAGACCTGTGTCATAAACAGACAATAACGTCCGAATGTCTTTATCGATTTTGTTATCACAAGAGTGTATTATTTTTTATTATCTAAATGCGCCGCTTGAAGCGGTCAGAAAAAGAATTCAACTGCAAAATTAATAAAAATTTTTAAAGTTGGAGCTTATCTATTTGTATACAACAATCGTTTTTATTAATTTTGTCATGAAAATTTCAAAATTACGGCCGAATACACCAAAAATAGCGAAGTTCAAGCGACAGACTTGATGTCTCGGCCTCATAAAAACATAAACGGACATGTTGATAATAGGCATCGCCGGCGGCACAGGATCGGGCAAATCCACCGTAGTGCGCAAGATCATAGAGTCTCTGCCCAAAGATGAAGTGGCAGTCCTCCCCCAGGACTGCTACTACAACGACAACCATCATATACCACTTGAGACACGACTCAAGATGAACTATGACGAACCGAAGGCCATCGACTGGGCCCTCCTGACCAAGCAGCTCGATGAACTTAAGGCCGGACACGCCATCGAACGTCCGACCTATGACTTCCTTACATGTGCCCGTCTTGACGAGACTGTCAGGATAGAGCCGAGAGAGGTTGTAGTGGTGGAGGGCATCCTGGTGCTATGCGAGAAAGAGCTTCGCGACAGAATGGACATCAAGGTCTTCGTAGACGCCGACGCCGACGAGCGACTCATCAGAGTAATCCACCGGGACTGCATCGAAAGAGGCAGGACGCCCAAAATGGTCATCGACAGATATCAGGAGACCCTCAAGCCCATGCACGAGCTCCATATCGAGCCATCCAAGCGCTATGCCGACCTCATCATACCTCAGGGAGGCAACAACCAAGTTGCCATTAAGCTGCTGACCGACTATATACGCACCCTCCTACCATCATTCAAGAACAAGAAATGAAGATATTCCCGCTATTCCCAAAGAAAAAGGACGATGAACCTAAAGTGACCTACGAGTCGGAAAACGATATACCAATCTATTCAGGAGAGGACACCATCGGCGTAGAGAAAGATATCGACGAGACACTTGAAGTGCCGGAATCAGCCATTGCGGAAGACATGATTGAGACCGGAGTGATGCCGGACACTCAGATCAAGGAACAAGAGGAAGACATTTTCCTCGAAACTCCGGAGGGTGTACTTGAAGAAGAAGTCATAGAGGCAGAACCTGAGAAAGGGATTCTGAGAACGAAAGACCTTGTCAAGAAATACGGCAAACGAACGGTAGCCAACAAGGTATCGATATATGTCAAGCAGGGAGAGATCGTAGGACTGCTCGGCCCTAACGGCGCCGGAAAGACCACTACGTTCTACATGACCACCGGACTGATCACTGCCAACTCGGGAAAGATTTATCTCGACAACCAGGACATCACCGGCTATCCCGTCTACAAGCGAGCCCAGCTTGGAATCGGCTATCTCGCGCAGGAAGCCTCCGTCTTCAGAAAGCTGACGGTGGAAAACAACATCAGGGCGGTCCTCGAGATGACGAAGATGACAAAAGAACAGCAGAAGGAAAAACTCGAGGAACTGATCGATGAATTCAACCTACACAAGGTGAGGAAAAATCTCGGCGACCAGCT
>JAIDTS010000030.1 GCA_029060585.1 Muribaculaceae bacterium | reverse complement strand
ACGAATAGGAATTTTTTCTTGGCCATATCTTTGATTCTTTATCCGTATGCCACCTCGCTTCGCGCGAAGCGACATGCCGGAGTGCAAAATTACAAAAAAAATTCCATATAGGCCTTAAATCGGCTCCGCTTTTTGATTCTTTTGCATTTCGTGGCGCCGATTTTCGTTTTTTTTAACATAGAGTTGTGTTTTTTGACGGAAATGCTTGGTCAGTTTCTGACTTATTTATTAACTTTGCAAGTTGAAACTACAAATGCGTAGTATGTCTCCTTTTCGGAGATGGAAAAAAAGAAAAGACAATCATTCTAAAGCAATGGCAATGCAGATAATTAGAAGTGTCGGCGATCTGGAGTCTTTCGTGGCCGGAGCGCTCGGCAAAGGAAAGACGATAGGGTTTGTCCCGACAATGGGAGCCCTGCACGACGGGCACCTGTCGCTCGTCAAAAGGGCCGTCTCGGAAAACGATGTGGCTCTGGTCAGCGTATTCGTCAATCCTACCCAGTTCAATAATCCCAACGACCTCGCTACCTATCCGCGAAACGAGGAAGAGGACTTCCGTCTCCTCGCCGGAGAGGGCACTACGGCAGTGTTCGCTCCAACGGTCGAGGAGATGTATCCCGATGGAACTGATCCGGATCATGAGTTCCAGCTCGGAACGGCGGCGGAAGTTATGGAAGGAAAGTTCCGTCCCGGTCATTTCCAGGGAGTGGCGCAGGTGGTCAGCCGACTGTTCCGCCTCTGTCGTCCTACCCGCGCCTATTTTGGCGAGAAGGACTTCCAGCAGATAGCCGTGATCAGGAACATGGTGGAGTCGGAACATATCGACGTCGAGATAGTCCCGGTGCCCATCAAGAGGGCAGACGACGGGCTCGCGCTTTCCTCACGCAACGCGCTTCTGACTGAAGAGCAGCGTAATGTAGCCCCCGGAATCCACGAGGCCCTCGCCTACAGCGTCGAATATGCCAAGGATCACTCAGTTCAGGCTACCCACGACACTGTGGTAGAGCGTATCGACGCCATTCCGCACATGAACGTAGAGTATTTCGAGATAGTAGACGGGCGCACGCTCCTTCCGGTGGAGGAATGGTCGGAATCGCCCGACATCGTTGGCTGCATCACCGTCTATTGCGGCAAAGTGCGTCTCATCGACAACATAAGATATAAGTAACTCAACTTTCGCAAGCTCTAAGAATCTCACGCAGAGGGCGCAGAGGGGCAAAGAATCAATGCTTAAGTAAGCTTCGCGTCACGACCGGAGCGAGCACGTAAAGATTACGGGCTGCTTCGCGTCGCCCGGAGAGCGCAGAGCAAAAGCGCAGTTCCTGCGCTAAGGGATTGCGATTAAATCTATAAGAACAAGCGAAACTTAAATAAATAAAGACATAGCAATCATATCCCGAAAGCAATGCAGATAGAAATGCTGGCCTCGAAGATACACAGGGTGCACGTCACAGAGGCAAACCTCAATTATATCGGAAGCATAACGGTAGACTCCGCTCTTCTGGACGCGGCGGGAATACTCCCGGGCCAGAAGGTGTCGGTGGTCAACAACAATAACGGCGAGCGTCTGGAGACCTACACGATCGCCGGAAAACGAAACAGCGGAATCGTATGCCTCAACGGGGCAGCGGCAAGGAAGGCCCAGGTCGGCGACATAATCATCATCATAGCGTATGCCTCGATGACTCCGGAGGAAGCGAGGACATTCGAGCCGAAGGTCATATTCCCCGACACCGCCACAAATCTTTTGAAATAATAAAATAAGACGATATATATGTTTAACAACCTTTCCGAAAGACTCGAGCGATCGTTTAAGATCCTAAAGGGTGAGGGTCGCATCACCGAGATCAACATCGCCGAGACGATGAAAGACGTCAGGCGCGCGTTGCTCGACGCCGACGTCAACTATAAGGTGGCGAAGAATTTCACCGACACCGTAAAGCAAAAGGCGCTTGGCCAGAACGTCATAAATGCCCTGAAGCCGAAAGAGCTGATGGTGAAGATCGTGCACGACGAGCTCACTGCCCTTATGGGAGGCACCGAGTCGCCGCTCGTGCTCGAGGGTAAGCCCGCAATCATCCTGATGTCGGGTCTGCAGGGTTCAGGTAAGACCACTTTCTCAGGCAAGCTTGCCCTCAGGCTCAAGAAGAAGGGCCGCAAGCCCCTTCTCGTGGCCGGCGACGTCTACCGTCCCGCCGCCATCGAGCAGCTGAAGGTGCTCGCCGAGCAGATCGACGTGCCTGTCTATACCGAAGAAGGGAATAAGAATCCTGTGGAGATAGCTCAGAACGCTATAAAATACGCCAAAGACAACAAGCTCGACCTTGTGATCGTCGATACGGCCGGCCGCCTCGCCGTAGACGAGGAGATGATGCAGGAGATCGCCGCCATCAAGAAAGCCGTCAATCCTGACGAGACACTCTTCGTGGTGGATTCGATGACGGGTCAGGACGCAGTCAACACCGCAAAGGAATTCAACGACCGCCTCGACTTCAACGGCGTGATCCTCACAAAGCTCGACGGTGACACCCGCGGCGGTGCCGCCCTTTCAATCCGTTCGGTAGTAGACAAGCCCATCAAGTTTGTCGGCATTGGCGAGAAGATGGAGGATCTGCAGGAGTTCAATCCTGAAGGTATGGCGAGCCGAATCCTGGGCATGGGCGATATCGTGGAGCTGGCAAAGCGCGCGCAAGACCTCTACGACCAGAAGGAAGCCGAGCGTCTGCAGGAGAAGATCCGCAAGAACAAGTTTGACTTCGACGATTTCCTGAAGCAGATTCAGCAGATCAAGAAGATGGGCAACATCAAGGATCTCGCAGCGATGATTCCGGGTGTAGGAAAAGCCATCAAGGACATAGACATCGACAACAACGCATTTAAGGGAATAGAGGCAATCATATACTCTATGACTCCCTACGAGCGCCAGAATCCGGAGGTGATCAACGCCTCGCGCCGTCAGCGTATAGCAAAGGGCAGCGGCACGACACTGCAGGAGGTGAACCGCCTTCTGAAGCAGTTTGAGGAGACCCGCAAGATGATGCGTATGGCCACGGGAGGCATGAAGAATCCTATGGCTATGATGCGCCAGATGCGTCAGAAAGCCGGCGGACGTCGGTAAGCACGAATAAGGGAGCCCCCTTCCAAGAAATTGGAAGGGGGCTCCTCTTTTTATTTTTTGATGTCGTAGCCCTGGTCTTTCAGATACTGGAGGATGTTGTATTCCATCGCGTGATCATAGTAGTTGACGATGTGGGCACACCAATCATTGTCGGACGTTCCGCCGGCTCGGTGTTGGTTGTATTCTGTGACAACCTTATCGTATTCCACGAGTTCCTCGGTGAGCTTCTCCGGATCCTGCGAGTAGCAGTTCTTCATAAATACGAGGTCGCGCTGCTGCTTGGGCTTGAGGTCGGGATGCTCGCGGGGAATGCCGAGGGCAAGGCCGCAAACCACAAACACACCCTTGGGGAGCTTGAGAAGCTCAGCTACAGCCTTAGGGTCTACGGTGCGGAGATATCCTACGCAGTTGCATCCGAGCCCACAGGCTTCAGCGGCCACCACAGCGCTCATCATAGCGAGCGAGGCGTCGATGATGCCGATGATCGTGCCGTCCATTGTGTCGGTGAAGGGGGGCATGGTGACGCCTTTCTTTTCGGCGAGAAGTGTCATCTTGTTGTAGTCTGAGCAGAAGATGAGCAGGCGGTTGCAGGTCTTGAGCTGCTTTTGGCCTGTGAGTTCATAGAGTTTTTCCTTGAGTTCCTGATCGTCTATATCGATTACAGAATATTGCTGGCCATTGTAGCTTGTCGGAGTGTTTCGGACAGCGTCGTAGATGAAGTCCATTGTCTCCTGCGGAATCGCCTCTCTCTCGTAGCGGCGGATGGATACCCTGTCAAGCAGGGTCTGTCTTACGTCTTTCATATTTTGGGTGTTTGAAGTTTATGATTTTTTAGAGGGTTAAGGTGTTTAAGGTCCTTAAGGTGTTTAAGGTCCTTAAAGTCCTTAAAGTCTTTAAGGTCTTAGGGGAGTGTTTACTAAATAAGGAGGCATAAGGCAAATCGCCTTATGCCTCCTTTATAAGGACCACACCAAAGGTTTTGTGATGAAACTCCGATAGACAGGATTTGAGTTCCACCGGCGCTTTGTAATCCGCCTGTGCTCCCCCGAAGGGAAGACGCCACCCGAAAGTGGGGGGCCCGCCATCGCATCCGGCAGATGGTCTCGGTATTTCATTAAAGTTTGATGAGTTTCCCAAATTACTCTGATGTGGTGATGGGTAATCCTCTTTTTGTGAGCCTCGGCTCTCCTCAGCTCTGCTTTTATAACGCAAAGATAATGCATAAGGTTGAGACTTCCAAATTATAGCTGAATTTTTTTTAGAAAATTTATTGTTGTTCCGAAAAAAATAACTACCTTTGCAGTGTTGTACATGAGTGCAACACTTAAACGACAATACTTAGAGCATATGATAGAACTAAAGAACGTGACATTTACTTACAGGAAGGCTAAAACACCGGCTTTGTCGGATGTTTCGGGCAGGATCGGCTCAGGACTGTATCTGCTTGCCGGTGAGAACGGAGCCGGCAAGACGACGTTGCTTCATGTCATAGCAGGCCTTTCACGTCCGCAGACGGGTACAAGCAAGATTGACTCATATCCTTCAGCTACAACCAATCCCGCGGAGATGGGAAAAGTATTCCTGCTGGAAGAAAACATGTGTTTCCCCGGCAAGACCATTAGGATCTTCAAGGATCTTCATTCACGTTTTTATCCCGATTTTTCCGAAGACATGTTTGAGGAGAACCTGAAGGCGTTCGGACAGACCGGGAATGAGCCGATGGAGTCCCTCTCATTGGGAAACCGCAAGAAGGCCCAGCTGGCCTACGTCCTCGCTTTGGGCGTGAAGGTTTTACTTATGGACGAACCGACGAACGCACTTGACATAGAAGGGCGCGAGACATTACGAAGGCTGATTGCCGCAGATATACGCGATGACCAGACAATAGTGGTGTCCACACACACCGTGGGTGATCTTGACAGGCTTTTTGACGGCGCGATGATAATGCACAGGTCAAGGCTTGTCTTTGCGGGTACTGAAGAGGAAGTTGCGGAGAGGCTAACGTTTGAGTATTCGAATTCAAGCGATCCTGAATCGCTCTATTCGGAGAATGCCGCAGGCAGATTCATCAATATTTATCCCGCTGATGGACATGATGAAACCAGAGTCGATTGGAAAGCCCTCTATATGGCCTTACACTCGGATAAATCAGAACGTATAATACATCAACTGCAAAAATAATGAAAACACAGAATGCATCCTTTGCGTGGCAGAGAGTGGCAATGTTATATCAATACAATGCTCCGTGGATCAAGAAACAGACGATAATATATTTTCTCTTTTCTATTGTAACTTCGCTCGTATACCTTCTGATTCCTTCGCAGACAATACGTATGGGAATATATAGTCCATGCAGAACAATCCTGCTGTTTATGTTCATATGGGCACCGATTGTATTCACTAAAGGAGGGGATACCAGAGTAGTAGACAGGCTTATTCCAGCAAGTGCGCTTGAGAAATTAATGTTTTATCTGAGCTATCTTCTTATAGTAATCGGTTTGGCCTGTTATCTTTTTCCTTGGATGGCTGAAAAAATATCTCCGGAACTATATCCTTCGGAAATGAATGATGGCTCAACAATTCAAAGTGTAAGTGTACCGCTGGTATTTGAATGGTCGACATATCTTTCTACCATAGCGGCCATGTTGACATGCTTTTACTTTGTGATTGCTGCAAAACGCAATAGACTCGTGAAAGCTTATCTGATTTCGATAGGGGTATCGATTTTTCTTTCTACCATCAATACCTTTTATGGAGTAAAGGAAGCTATAGTAGCCGGATATAGAGAAGCAGCCTCCCAGGGGAGCGCAGCCAGCGAAACGGAAATAACTGAAATGGTGAGCAGCGCCTTGAATGATCACCTGTACTTTTCATTTTTTGCATTGGCAATCAACGTAGGATTAATCTTCTTGCTGATCTTCTTGAGCTACAGGTCGCTATATAGAAGTAATCTTTAGTGCAATGATGGAGTTTAATGACAATAAACCTATCTATCGACAGATACTGGACTATGCGTTCAACTGTATTCTGACCGGTGCCTGGCGGGCGGGAGAAACGATACCTTCCGTAAGGGAGCTGACCTGTGAGCTCGGAGTCAACAACCGAACGGTGCTAAAGGCTTTTGATGAACTTCAGAATCTTCATGTGATAGAATCGCGTAGGGGGCTTGGATTCCTGCTGGCACGGAATGGAGTCGAGATTATCAGAAATGAAAGGAAACGGGAGTTTTTTAAGAATACCGTTCCGCAACTAAAAGAGGAGATGAGGATTCTTGGAATATCACCGGAAGAAGTGGCCTTGATGCTCGCAAAGACAGACGATAGTAAAATTTAATCATCACATCACAAAGGTATGGTAAGTGTAATAATAAGCATAATGATGGGAATCGCGGCTATATTGATGCTGCTTTTCGGTACTCTTATGAATTAGACCCCATCTCAAAAAATAACAAAACAGTCCGAGTGGCTCTGAAATTTTATGAGATGGGGTCTAAGGTCTCATCGGGTGTCGATGAAAATAAAAATTTTCATATCTGATCAAAAGCAGGCAATTGAATATCTCTATGATGGAAGTGGTTTACGGGACCGTGGCCTTTCCCAATTTTATAATTTGCTCCCGATTCAATAGC
>JAIDTS010000003.1 GCA_029060585.1 Muribaculaceae bacterium | reverse complement strand
AGGGCTATAAATACGTCGATAAGACAGCTTATATAAAGCCCTTGTTGAGCCAGGGTCAATTTATATTCCTAAGCCGTGGAATTATATGAGATCGAAACTCTTAAAAGGTAACTTTGTCTGTACAAATCATAGATTCATGAATATAATATGACTGAGAAGGCTAAGGAAATAGAAGAAGCAATGATTCAAATGGGCGATGAGAAGCAGGCCGCTCACCTGATGCGATTCTTCAAGTGCGCTCCCGGTGAGTATGGCTATGGCGATAGGTTTTTAGGTATCAAAGTACCTCAGACTCGCGCCATTGTGAAGGAATGCAGAAATCTTGTAGGAATAGAGGATGCAGTCGGGCTTATAAAATCAGATTGGCATGAAGTGCGTCTTGCCGGTTTCCTGTTTCTTATAGAGCTTTACAAGAAAGCAATAAAAGCTAAGGATAAGCAGACTGTCGATAAAATCGTAAACGTATATATAGACCACATTCCTTTTGGCAACAATTGGGATCTTGTAGATCTTGTGGCTCCAAAAATACTCGGCGAGTATCTGGTTGATCATCCTGAGAAGAGAAAGATACTTGATGATTTCTCTAAAATGTCGGATAGCCTGTGGCATCAGCGCGTTGCTATTGTAGCGACCTGGACTCTCATTTGTAAGGGAATATATGAGGATGTCACCCGTATCTCAAAGAAATATCTCAATCATTCCCATGATCTGATTCATAAGGCGTCCGGATGGATGCTCCGGGAGATGGGGAAAAGGGGAGGAGAGAAGGAACTGAGGGATTTCCTTGATTCGTACGCCACATCAATGCCGCGCACCATGCTTCGCTATTCAATCGAGCGCTTTCCTGAGCAGGAAAGACAATATTATCTGAAGAAAAAATGAGAATTATCTAAAGAAGCTATGAGAATAGGAAAACTTGAAATCGGCTTAGCTCCACTCTCAATGGTGGTGTTATTTCCCGAGTCTTGATAGAAACTCCTCCCGCTTGTTTTCTGATATCGGCACATAGGTCTTTCCAAATACTATCCTGTTGCGTTCCACAATCTCTACAAGTGGGATGTTGACTATGAAAGACCTGTGAACTCTCATAAATGTATCGGGTGGCAGCATATCCTCTATTTCCTTGAGTGTCATAAGGGATGGCAAAGGATCACCATCTTTTCTGAAAACAATCACCCTATCGTTTCTGGCTTCGACATATTCTATAGAGTCGAGTCTCATCTGCACCAATTGGTTTTTGACCTTTATGGTGATCATTCGGGGAGCTGTCTGCTCGTGATGTGTTGCGGAGGCATACGCGTCACTCATTGATTTCCATTCAAGGGCACGCCCAACAGACTTCAGAAAGTCAGAATAGCTTACAGGTTTAAGAAGATAGTCAAGAGCGTTTACCTTGAATCCCTGAAAAGCATAGTTGTCATATGCAGTGACGAAGATGATCCTGGTGCCTGACGGCACGAGCGAAGCGAAGTCAATCCCGTTGAGCATTGGCATATTTATATCAAGAAAGATAATGTCAGCTCTTCCATCCATAACGGTTTTAACTGCATCTGCTGCCGATTCAAAGCATCCTATAAGTTCAAGCGAAGGAGTCTTGGCCACATATGTCTTAAGGAGCTCACGCGCAAGAGGCTCATCGTCAATAATTATGCATTTCAGTTTTCTCTCCATGATAAGAGGATTTTGTGGATGATAGGTTATATTCTCTTGATTAATTAACGTGATGTCCGCCTGTAGATTGCCTCAGGGCAGAAATATTGATAATCAGCTCCGAACTGTAGATTCCCTCTTGATCATCTGTCTGCAGTCGGTATTCTTTCGGATATAGAAGCTCCAGCTGTTTCTCTATGTTCCTGAGTCCTACACCGGAGGCTCCCTTCTCAAGATTTTCATGTTGCTCTTTTCTGCTTGAATTGCTTACATTGCAGTGAAGGCATTTCTCGTCAGCAATTATACTGATGTTAATGAAACCTTTATTGTCTACGACCGCTACATGCTTGAACGCGTTTTCTACGAGCGTCAGTATGAGCAGAGGAGCAATATGAAGTGAACTATCATGTATATCCGGAAGTTTGCAGGTCAGCTCAATAGATGGATTCAACCGCAGGCTCATAAGTCGTGTAAAGTCACTGATGAACTGCATTTCCTTAGGGAGGGGAACTGTTGCAGCTTCGGAATCGTATATCATGAATCTCAGCATGCTGCTCAGTTCATGCAGAGACTGCTGGGCCTTTTCCGGATCTATGGCTATCAGAGCATAGATATTATTAAGCGAGTTAAACAGAAAATGAGGGTTGAGCTGAGCCTTCAGATTCATCAGCTCGGTGTTTCGTCTTTCGGCTTCCAGCTCAAGCACCCTGCTTCTCATTTCTTCCCTGGCTTTAGACGCCCGCATGGCGTATGCGAGAGCTATAGAAAGGATCATCATCACTCCATCCCTGATTATGAACCGTATGTAGCCCATCAGAAGTTGTCCGTAAGTCATTGGAATGTTCTGCAGATGCCTCGGCCGCGGTAAACCTCCGTGAGCCTCAAACCATAGCGGAAGAAGAGAACACAAAAAGATTACGAGGAAAATGTTTATGATGAAAAACAAATATTTGCTGTCTTTACCGAAGAATAATCTTGGTACTATAAGAAAATAATTCACACAGAATATCCCGGTGTAGCAGGTCGCCATCAGGATATTGAATGTCGTCATGTCTTTTGGCTCGCTGTCTTGAGAAAAAAGGGCGAGCATAGAGGGAAAATAGAAAAGCAGGAACGCCAGCAGTATCACTGTTGCCGTCCATGCCTTTCTGTTTTTGATCTGTGGAGTCATATATTTAGTTGGAATCGTGTATCATTCATATCGGATAGCTTCGATTGGATCGAGATTGGATGCCTTAGCAGCCGGATAGAATCCAAAGATCACACCAATTACAGTGCAGACTGCAAACGACAGCACAACCGACGACGGATCTATCTGCACAGGCCAGTTTGCGAAAATCTTTATCATCCAGGTCGCAAGCCCGCCAAGAATTATTCCAAGTAGTCCGCCGGTGACGGATATGATGATGGCCTCTATAAGGAACTGGGTCATTATGTCGCGTCCTGTAGCGCCTATACTCATCCTAAGGCCGATTTCACGCGTACGTTCCGTGACGCTGACTATCATGATATTCATGATTCCGATACCTCCGACGAGGAGTGATATACCCGCTACCGCCGCCAGAAGCACCGTCATCATTGAGGAAGTAGAGGAAATCATCTCAGCCAGTTCCTGCATGGAGCGTATGGTGAAGTTGTCTTCTTGATCTGGGCGAAGTTTATGGTTGGTGCGGAGGATATCCGTTATCTCTGCTATCGTGGCGTCTGTCTGGTTCTCATCGATGGCCGAGGCCTGAAGTCCTTGAATATAATCCACGGCAAGCATTCGCTTCATCACGGTTGTATATGGTACGAGAGCCAGATCGTCCTGGTCCTGTCCCATAGTGTTATAGCCTTTTTCGTCAAGCACACCAATTACCGTCAACGGTATCGATCCGAATCGCACCACCTTCCCGAGAGGATTCGTGCCGTCGGGAAATAGATTGTCTACAAGAGTTTTTCCGAGAACGCAGACTTTTGCAGCAGCCTTGACATCGGCTTCCGTGAACATTTCTCCGTCTGCCACCTTGCGCTGCCTGATATCGAGATACTGGGTATTGACCCCCTGAGCCTGCGATGGATAGTTGTTGTTTCCGTTTACCCATTGACCCGACGAAGAAACCATCGGAGTGATGTTGGCGATTGTGGTCGCTTGGTTTACGATGGCGTCGTAGTCAGCTGGTTTAAGGGTCTGCATGTCATCGCTGCTCTGCCGCACGCCTCCTCGTCTTTCCGCACCCGGCATGATCATTATCATATTGCTGCCCATCTCCGAGATCTGCGCCTTGATCGAGTTTTTCGATCCTTGGCCTATGGCGAGCATCGCGATCACCGCGCCTACTCCTATGATCACGCCAAGCATGGTCAGGAAGCAACGCATCTTGTTGTTTCCTAATGCCTTTATCGCAATTTTTGATAGACTTCCTATATTCATATGATTTAATCATTATATTTCACTGTCAACAGGAAGATTCCTATAGACTTCCTCAGCCGACTTTATGTCATGATTGTGTTCGTCGCTTACTATCCTACCGTCTCGAAGCATGATATTACGCGATGAGTAAAGAGCGATCTCCGGATTATGGGTGACGAATATTATGGTCTTTCCTTCCCGATGCAGACGCTGAAAAAGTGTAAGTATGGAAAAGGAGGTCCTTGTGTCGAGGTTGCCGGTGGCCTCGTCAGCAAGAATAATGACCGGATTGTTGACAAGGGCTCTTGCAATGGCTACACGCTGCTGCTGCCCTCCAGACATCTGGTTGCTCTTATGGTAGATTCTTTCTCCAAGGCCAACTTCATGCAGACATTTTTCCGCTCTTTCTGCCCTTTCCTTAGAACTTACTGATGAATTGTAGAGAAGAGGAAGCTCCACGTTCTCGAGAGCCGTGGTCTTGGGCAGGAGATTGTAGTTCTGGAAGATGAAGCCGATCTTACGGTTCCTTATCCGTGCCCTCTCGTTTTTGCCCATACCTTTTACCGCGATTCCATCAAGGTAATATTCTCCGGAAGTGGGAGTATCAAGACATCCGAGTGTATTCAGGAGCGTGGATTTTCCCGAGCCGGAAGTACCCATGATTGTCACGAACTCACCTTCATGGATGGTGAAAGAGACTCCACGGAGTGCCTTCACCGTCTCGTCGCCGACCTTAAAGTAGCGCTTGAGGTTCTCTATCTTGATTATCTCTTTTGCCATTATTTTTGCTTGTTTCTGTTTGCACCCGGCGGTTTGGGCATGAATGGATTCTCCTGCGCCTTGGGTTCCTTACTGTCTGATCGCTTTTCCTCATATTGGAGAGCGACTGAGTCGCCTTGTTTGAGGCCGGAGGTTATCTGCTGATACACGCTGTTTCTCATTCCAAGTTCAACTGCTGTCTCTATCAGTTTATTGTCGCGTACAATCCATATCGAATTTTTGGCCGGCTCTTTCAGTGGTTGGGGCTTTGGCAGGTCGTTGCCTTCCTCATCCTGCATAGGCTCGAATTTCAGGGCTTTTAGAGGCACTGCGGTTGCGTTTTCAAGCTCGAGGGTATATATAGAGAGGTTGGCGGTCATTCCCGGAAGAAGTTTGTGTTCCGGATTGGTGGTTGATACGATAACCTCATATGTGACAACATTATTTGTGGTCGTAGGATTGATTCTGACCTGAGTGACTGTTCCGGTAAAGGTATCGTCAGGGTATGCGTCGACTGTGAATGTCACGTGTTGTCCTACTTTTACCTGACCTATGTCGGCCTCGTCTACAGCCCCGACCACCTGCATATGGTCAAGGTCGGCTATCACGTATAGACTCGCTACATTCATACTTGAAACGACTGTCTGCCCTTCTTCGACCTCTCTCGATACAACGATGCCATCGATAG
>JAIDTS010000299.1 GCA_029060585.1 Muribaculaceae bacterium | reverse complement strand
TCATTATATATAACAAAAAAATCCCGATAAGTATCAGACCACATGACATCAGAAATAATAAAGTTGAGGCAGGCACTTCCGGAAAAGTACCTGCCCTACCTTGATTATCTACATTCGAGAGATTATTCTGCTGTCTGTTCGTTGAGAAGACGGATCATTTCAATCGCACTTTTCGGTATACGTGTGCCAGGACCGAATATAGCCGCTACACCTGCATTATAGAGGAAGTCATAGTCCTGAGCCGGAATTACACCGCCTGCAGTCACGAGAATATCCTCACGACCAAGTTTCTTGAGCTCTTCGATCACCTGAGGCACCAGAGTCTTGTGTCCGGCAGCCAGAGAACTTACGCCAAGAATGTGTACGTCGTTTTCTACAGCCTGACGGGCAGCCTCTGCGGGAGTCTGGAAGAGCGGACCCATGTCAACGTCAAAACCGCAGTCAGCGTAGCCTGTAGCTACAACCTTTGCTCCACGGTCGTGACCGTCCTGTCCCATCTTAGCGATCATGATACGCGGTTGGCGTCCTTCGCGCTTTGCGAAATCTGCCACTGCCTTGCGGGCCTCCTCAAATTCGGGATCTCCCTTTTCTTCGCTTGAATACACGCCTGAAATGGTTTTAATGATTGCTTTATAACGTCCTACCTCTGCTTCGCATGCATCGGAGATTTCGCCCAACGACGCGCGAAGACCAGCGGCCTTCACTGCAAGGTCGAGGAGGTTGCCTTTGCTCGGATCCTTTACGGCCGCAGTTATATCGGCAAGTGCTTTCTGTACGGCTTCCTCGTCGCGGTTTTTGCGAAGTTCCTCAAGACGTCCACACTGTTCGTTGCGTACCTCTGTATTGTCGATCTCAAGGATATCGATGGGATCCTCATGGTCAAGGCGATACTTATTGATGCCGATGATGGCCTGCTTGCCAGAATCTATGCGGGCTTGAGTGCGGGCTGCTGCCTCCTCGATCTTCATCTTGGGAAGACCTGTTTCAATAGCCTTTGCCATACCACCGAGTTTCTCGATTTCCTCAATGTGTGCCCAGGCTTTCTCAGCAATCTCGTTGGTGAGAGCCTCTACATAGTAGCTGCCTCCCCATGGATCGACCTGTTTGGTGACATAAGTCTCCTCCTGAATATAGATCTGTGTATTGCGGGCAATACGAGCTGAGAAGTCAGTCGGAAGAGCGATCGCTTCATCAAGTGCATTGGTATGAAGCGACTGGGTATGTCCGAGTACTGCTCCCATTGCCTCTACACATGTACGGCCTACATTGTTGAAAGGATCCTGCTCGGTGAGCGACCAGCCTGATGTCTGAGAGTGTGTGCGAAGTGCGAGAGACTTAGGATTCTTGGGATTGAACTGCTTCACTATACGAGCCCAGAGCATACGGGCTGCACGCATCTTGGCAATTTCCATGAAATAGTTCATAGATATGCCCCAGAAGAAGCTCAAGCGCGGTGCGAAGCTGTCGATATCCATACCTGCGTTTACGCCTGCACGGAGATATTCAAGACCATCAGCAAGAGTGTAAGCTAACTCAATGTCCGCTGTTGCGCCTGCCTCCTGCATGTGATAGCCGGAGATGGAGATCGAATTGAACTTAGGCATGTTCTTCGAGGTATATTCGAAGATATCAGCAATGATCTTCATCGAGAATGCTGGCGGATAGATATAGGTATTGCGAACCATGAACTCCTTGAGGATATCGTTCTGGATAGTACCAGCCATTTCCT
>JAIDTS010000298.1 GCA_029060585.1 Muribaculaceae bacterium | reverse complement strand
GTGTTACATCGAAGTCTTCTTCCTCTATGACAGACATAAGCTCTTCAAGAGTCATCTCATAGCCTCCGTTGAAGTCCCACGACTGAGGATTGTGACAGCCGGGACATTTATGGAGGCAGCCTGCAAAATAGATGGCGGTCCGGAAACCCGGACCGTCAACTGTAGTGCCTCTTACTATATCGAGAATTCTGAAAGTCATAATCATTTGTGGACAACTCTGTCTCGGAGCTCCGCGAGCTTGCCGGAGTTCCAGCGGTCGGTAGTGCCTACGAGGTAGCCGGTGATGCGTTGGATCGTTTCAAATTTTGTTCCGCATTTCGGGCATTCCTTCATATCCATGTCGGCGTTCTCATAGCCGCATTTAGGACAGTGATTGCGGTTGTGGTTGACGGAACCATATCCCATGTTGTACTTGTCCATCATATCGACAATCTGCATGATGCACTCCTCATTGTGGGTAGCGTCGCCGTCTATCTCTACATAGAAGATATGTCCGCCGCGAGTCAGCTCATGATATGGAGCCTCGATTTTCGCCTTGTGGCGGGGTGAGCAGTGGTAGTAGACAGGAACATGGTTGGAGTTAGTATAGTAATCTTTGTCAGTGATTCCCTCTATTACACCGAAAGAGGCGCGGTCGCGCTTAGTGAAGCGTCCACTGAGGCCCTCTGCCGGAGTCGCGAGAACGGAATAGTTGTGGCCGTAACGCTCGCAGAACTCATTCACCCTCGAGCGCATGTGTCCTACGATGCGGAGGCCGAGCTTCTGCGCCTCCTCGCTTTCACCGTGATGTTTGCCTGTAAGTGCTATCAGGCATTCCGCCAAGCCTATGAAGCCTATGCCAAGAGTGCCTTGATTGATGACGCTTTCAATGGTGTCGTTAGGTCCGAGACCTTCCGTCCCATTCCATAGAGTGCTCATTACGAGAGGGAACTGCTTGGCGAGAGCTGTCTTCTGGAATTGAAAACGGTCATCGAGCTGTTTGGCCGTTATTTCAAGTATATCATCAAGACGCTCGAAGAAACGTTCCACTCTCTCCTTCTCATCCTTGATGCCCATGCATTCGATGGCGAGACGCACTATATTGATGGTCGAGAACGAGAGGTTGCCTCGTCCTATCGAGGTCTTTTTCCCGTAACGGTTCTCAAAAACACGGGTGCGACAACCCATTGTAGCCACCTCATACTCGTATCGGCGGGGATCGTCAGCCTTCCAAAGTTCATGCTGATTGAATGTCGCGTCAAGATTCAGGAAGTTAGGAAAGAATCGTTTCGCCGCCACCTTGCATGCGAGACGGTAGAGATCGTAGTTGGGGTCGTCCGGAAGGTAGCTTACCCCACGTTTTTTCTTCCATATCTGGATAGGGAATATCGCCGTAGCACCGTTGCCTACACCCTCGTACGTGCAGTTGAGCAATTCGCGGATGACGCATCTTCCTTCTGCAGAGGTATCAGTGCCGTAGTTGATCGAACTGAAGACCACCTGGTTGCCTCCGCGTGAATGGATGGTGTTCATGTTGTGGATGAAAGCCTCCATAGTCTGATGCACGCGTCCTACCGTGCGGTTGATGGCATGCTGCAGCAGACGTTCGTCATCTTCAAGACCCTCGAGGTCTTTCTTTACATAATCGGTGATCTCCGCATCATAGAGGTGGGATAGGTCTTTGCCCGTAAGGGATTCGAGAATCCTAATCTCCTCCTTGAATGAAGTACGCACGAAAGGTGCGAGATAGAAGTCGAAAGCCGGTATCGCCTGGCCGCCGTGCATCTCGTTTTGAGCTGTCTCTAAAGATATGCATGCGATCACGCCGGCGGTCTCAATACGCTTGGGTGCTCGGCTTTCGGCGTGTCCGGCCACATAACCGTTTTCAAGAAGCCGGTCGAGGGGATGCTGCACGCAGGTAAGGCTCTTGGTAGGGTAGTAGTCTTTATCGTGTATGTGCAGATAGTTGTTCTTGACGGCCTGCTTCACGTCTGCATCCAGCAGATAGTCGTCTACGAACGGTTTAGTCGTTTCCGACGCGAACTTCATCATCATACCGGCCGGAGTGTCGGCGTTCATGTTGGCGTTCTCGCGGGTGATGTCGTTGTTTTTTGTTTCGATGATCTCTAAGAATATGTCGCGCGTCTTCGCACGTCTGGCTATCGACCTTTGGTCGCGATAGGCTATATATTTCTTTGCCACGTCTTTGCGGGCAGATTTCATGAGCTCGATCTCTACACGGTCTTGAATGTCTTCGACGGTCATGCGCTCCTTGCCGGTCATGCCGATACGGTCTGTGATGCGCTGTATGAGCGACTCGTCCTCGCCCTGAGAGGTGGCGAGCATGGCCTTGCGGATGGCAGCCTTGATCTTCTCTTCGTTGTATCCTACTATGCGCCCGTCGCGCTTCTGTATGGTCTGTATCATCGGGGTTGTTTATGGGTGTTAGACTTTGGGACTGCAAAATTAAGTAATTTATTTAATATATCAAAAAATATCCCCGAAAATTTTCCATAAAAATCTTTTTGGAAAACTTTCGGGGTGTGATAAAATTATAAAGTGTTGAGTATTAAGTAAAATAGGTTTTGTTTTGGAAAACTTTAAGTCTTAAGCTATTGATTATGTGGTGAGTTTTGGATACTTGTAGCTTACTTGTCGATGATGAAAGAGTCTACATCGAGCCATCCGGAGTCGTTGCTCTTCCAGGGACGAGTGCAGAATACTCCGACCTTTGCACCGATCCAATGACCTTCGCGTACATCCATCGGGCGTCCGAAATCTGTGAACTTCTTTCCGTCGAGGCTATAGCGGAAAGTAACCGTGCACATATAGTCGGGTTTAGCCTTCGGATTCTTCTTCCCTGTCATTCGGACTACAGCCTGAAGCCAAACGTTTTCTGCGTCAAGCTTGATTGCGGAAACCTCTACCTCATCCTTACCCTTGTTGGCACCTACGCAGTCAGTCTGCACGAGGTAGACTCCATCTTCACGGCTCTCGAGAGCGAGAGTCGCGAAATTATAACCCATCACTGCGATTCCGCCTTTTTCTCCCACCATAGTCTTGCCGTCTTTCACTCTCGGATGGAACGACACTTTTGCTGTCGCCGTGAAATTCTCGTTAGGGAATTTCTGCATTAATACATTTGGCATGTCGTACAGATTTTTCGCATCCGGAGTGTGGTGAGAAAACAGACGAAGCACGGAGTTTTCTGCATCGCAGAAGTACCATAGCGGCTGTGGATTGCCGTTCCACTGCCACTGCCAGCCAAGTGTGTTGGAATCAAATTCATCGCTGTCCTGAGGCGTCGCTACCGGATAGGTCTTGCCTACATTCGGTTTGCGGTAGGTACGCACCGGTATTCCGCGTCCGTCGCCGTCCTTGTCTACGCCGATTACAGGCCAGCCGTCTTCTTTCCATTCCATAGGTTCGAGATTTATAACTCGTCCGTACGGACCTTTGTCCTGGAAATGGATAAACCAATCCTCCTTACCGTCGGGCGTATCTATCCAAGCTCCCTGATGAGGGCCGTTTATGTCGGTGTCTCCCTGCTCCATTACGTTGCGCTGCTCATATGGCCCCCAAGGATTCTTGCTGCGCATAACAACCTGCCATCCGGTGGAAACGCCTCCGGCAGGGGAGAATATATAATACCAGGGACCGCGCTTATACATCTTGGCGCCCTCAATGGTCTCGTTCTCGATATGTCCGTCGTAGATAACTCGGTCCATTCCGATTACGCCGGTGGCGTCAGGAGTCATTTCGATCATGCCGAGGATACTCTTGACTCCGGCCCGGCTTCCGGCATAACCATGGGCTATATATGCCCGGCCGTCCTCATCCCAGAAGGGGCAGGGGTCTATAACTCCTACTGCAGGATAAATAAGCCTTAGAGGGCTCCATGGCCCTTTAGGATCAGTCGCATCTGCCACATAGATGCCGCGGTCCGGATCGCCATACATCACATAATATTTCCCATTATGATAACGTATCACCGGAGCCCACACGCCGTTGCCATGGCTTACTCCGTCAAATTCTGCGGCAGGATACCTGTCTGCAACCGCCCCGATAAGTGTCCAGTTGACGAGATCCTTGGAATGTAGTATCTGAAGAGCCGGAAGATTTGCGAAGCTTGAAGAGGTCATGTAATAGTCGTCGCCTACGCGCACCACATCCGGGTCGGAATAGTCGGCGTTGATCACGGGATTCTGATA
>JAIDTS010000297.1 GCA_029060585.1 Muribaculaceae bacterium | reverse complement strand
GAAAACAAAGGGGAAGTTTTCGGTAATTATATCAAGATAGATAAAGACGTTGCCGAGAAGATATATAGTATAGCCGCACGTTCTTGATTTATAATCGACAAGTTATTTCCCCCTGAGCCGTGGCTTGGGGGGATATTATTGTTATAACTCTGTCTGCGGCTATTTCTTCCAGAAGGCAGGGGTAAAGAGGAGGAGGATAGTGTATAACTCAAGACGTCCGGTAAGCATCACAAAACTGAGAATCCATTTCGCCGCGTCGGGCATCATCGAGAAGCAGGAGACTCCTTGCTGCACTTCTGTCCCGATGCCGGCGTTTGAGATGGCTGAAAGGGAATAGAAGAAGCTTTCGTCAAATGGTACGCCAAGAACCGTCAGGAGGAAACCTCCAATGAAAATCACAAGGAAATAGAGTGCGATGAAGGCGAGCACCTTCATGACAATAACGTAGGATGTTCCTTTGCCGTTAATTGTCACGGTCCGTATTGCAGACGGATACATGGTGCGATACATTTCGTTGTTCAGAAACTTGAAAAAGATGAGGAAACGGTCGATCTTCGCTCCTCCCGAGGTGCTCCCGGCGCAGCCGCCTATAGCCATGAATATAAGCATTACTATATAAGGCACGGCTCCCCAATGCTGGAAGTGCGGAACTACGAGACCTGTGGACGTTAGTATCGATACGCTCTGAAAGAGCGGAACGATTGTGACCTCCTGCCAGCTGTGCACATGCTCCTTGCCGATAATAGAAATAGTGAATACGACATATCCAAATGCAAGAACATAGCAGAACCATCTGAACGCATCATTTCCCACCAGTCTCTTCCAGTCCCCATGTACGGTAGCGAAAATGAGATTGAAATTGACTCCCCCGATAAACATGAAAACAGTAAGAATGATGATTATGTAGGGGCTGTTCCAGTCGTTTACGCTCATGTCGTTGGTAGAGAATCCACCGGTAGATAGGGTTGACAGTCCGTGACAGATGGCCTCGAAAAGGTTCATCCGCGAGATCCAGAGGAGAAGGATGCAGGAGATGGTCAGACTGATATATATACCCCAGAGGGTTTTAGCCGTGTTGCTGACGCGTGGCCGTATCTTGTCGTGTGTGATGCCCGTGACCTCCTCGTTGAACATCAGCATCCCGCCCTTATTGTTGAGCATGGGTACTACCGCGAGCGTGAAGAGAATGATTCCGAGTCCTCCTATCCATTGAAGAAGGCATCTCCAGAGAAGAAGCGAATGTGGGACGTCTCTCAGCGATCCGAGCACAGATGCGCCTGTTGTGGTGAATCCGCTCATTGTCTCGAAAAAAGCGTCGGTTACTGAATCATGCGTGCCGCAAAGCAGAAATGGCAGCATGCCGAACAAAGAGAGTATAACCCAGATCAACGATGTAAGGAGAATCGCCTCGCGCTTTCCCATATCCTTGCTTTTGGGTTTAAGGCTCATAAGGCTCACACCTGAGCAGCCTGTGATCAGCATCGACATCAGGATCGGTTTTATCTCCGAGTCTCCGTATATCACCGCTGTAAGCAGAGGAAACAGCAT
>JAIDTS010000296.1 GCA_029060585.1 Muribaculaceae bacterium | reverse complement strand
TATTCCCGCTCGCGAAGCGAGAGAGCCGCCGCGCCCACAGCACCCACCCCCGCCCCCTATAGTACTCTGTCCCTCTGATCAAAGAAACCTCATCTCACCCCCTAGTACTCTGGTACTATGGTCAAAAAAAACACCCACCGCGCTCCCAGCCCCTCTGCGGCCTCTGCGTGAGACCATTTGCATATTGCAAGAATTTTTATTAACTTTGCGCCATCATGCCATACGCCAACTGGACATATAAGGCGCGTAATCCAATCCAGCGCCTCTCTCACAAACGACGTTTCGAAAAGACAGCGCGTCTCATAGAGCGTATCCTCCCTGAAGGAGGATCACTTCTCGACTTCGGATGCGCCGACGGATTCCTTCTCTCAAAACTCAACCACCGACTCCCATCTTCCACGGTATTGAACGGCTACGAACCCTTCCCGGATTCAAAAGTCGATTATTCTCTGGTGATTTTCAACGATGAGGCGCAGCTTGAGGGTCGCATCTACGACGTAGTCAGCTGTTTCGAAGTCCTTGAGCATTTCTCACAGAAAAATGCCGCAAAACTGATCGCGACCATGAAAAAACACCTGTCTCCCGACGGGCAGCTCGTCATCTCGGTGCCTGTCGAGGGTGGACCTGTAGGACTATTCAAAGGATTGACACGCAAGATGTTCGACCGCCGGCTAAGTTATCAATATACCTGGCGCAACCTATGGCGTACACTGTGGTTCTTGCCGCTCGACGAATGGCGACAGGCCGATGGCTACCTCGACCACATCGGATTCTATTTCCGCAACCTTCTCCCCCTTCTGGAGAAGGACTTCTCGCTTCAGCGTGTCGAATACTCCCCGTTCCCCATCCCAGGTCAGCTCATCAACTCCCAGATTTACGCCATCTTCCGCCCCAAGCATTAATTTAACTCAACTTTCTGATTTAGGATGTCTATCTCTGCGGCCTTTGCTTCCTCCCGGACGAGCGCAGCAAGTCCGTCCTCTAAAACGACCGCGTCCTAACATCCTAAGCTTATAATTGATCATTATAAGAAGCCCTGCGAGTCCTCTTGCCCCTACCATTGAACTTCCATCAACTCGCTGGTATACAATATCCGCAAAAGCAGGCGAAGCCAGGCTCATTGACAAATCCGCATTCGCCAAGCCCAATGACAAGGCAGCTGTATCAAAATTTAAAAAGATCCGCGTTCCATCCGGCCACGTCAGCGCACCTGGCGGCGCAAAGCGCTTCGCCATCCGCGTTGAAGCCCCTCCTTTCCCATCGATCACTCCGCGCCCTTTGCCCCTTTGCCCCTACCATTGAACTTCCATCAACTCGCTGGTATACAATATCCGCAAAAGCAGGCGAAGCCAGGCTCATTGACAAATCCGCATTCGCCAAGCCCAATGACAAGGCAGCTGTATCAAAATTTAAAAAGATCCGCGTTCCATCCGGCCACGTCAGCGCACCTGGCGGCGCAAAGCGCATTGCCATCTGCGTTGCCTGCCCCTCATTTCCCATCTGGCTTCCTGCCGCCAGTTCAATTCGCTTTAAGAAGGCGCGACAGTGCTCGGGGGACTCTGCGTGAGATTCATTTATCAGACTGGCAGGACTTTATCAAATCTGAAACTTGAGTGAATAATACATTATTCATTAATCATCAAGATCCTATCACGAGCATCGCAAGGCTGACAAGCAATATCCCTAAGTCTACGAGCTTCGTCTTTATATTCTTCTCATGAAGCACCAGCACCCCGTAGAAGAACGGTATCAGCACGCTTCCCCTCCTGATCATCGATACGATTGAGATCATCGATCCCGCATCCGAAAGAGAATAGAAATAAGCCAGGTCTGCACCCGTAAGGAATACGGATATCCCTATGATCGCCCACTTCCAGTGGAAAGGAGTGGAACTCTGTGTGTGCAGCTTCCTTAATATAAGCACCGCAACGCTCATCATCGCTAATTGATAAAGCGAATACCAGCTCTGCACCATCAGCGGCTCAAACCGCGTCATAAGATACTTGTCGTAAAGTGCGCTGACAGCCCCTAACGCCGTAGCCCCTACCGACATCCAAAGCCACTTGCTGTGCTTGAACGAGAATCCCTCCTTCGAGCCAACCCTACCTATCATGAACAGCGAAGCGAATCCAAGCAGGATACCGCACCACTGTATGAAATTCAGCTGCTCTCCGAATATCAGCAATGCGCCTACAAGCACCATCACCGGCCGGGACGCGTTGATTGGCCCTTGTATTGTAAGAGGCAGATGCTTGATTGCGAAATATCCCAATATCCAAGATGAAAGCACTATCACCGACTTCGTGGCTATCATAAGGTGTCCGGTCAGTCCTTCTCCCGGCCCCGTCCCGCCATGCGCGAGGCCATAGATA
>JAIDTS010000295.1 GCA_029060585.1 Muribaculaceae bacterium | reverse complement strand
GGGGGATTGAGACCCGGATATGTAGGCTTTGACTTTGAATAACGATAATAAAAATATTTTTTCAAAAAACGCCATAAATTATCATTTTTTTTGATTATATTTGCAATTTGATTAGGAAGTATGTTAAACAACTTCCATATAACTTCAACAAGAACGCATAATGGCTTTCAATAGACTCAAAACCGCAAGAAGGATTATCGCCGTGGTGAGTATCCTTCTCGTCACCGGACTTTTCCTCGATTTCACCGGGACATGGCAGAGTATCTTCGGGTGGATGGCAAAAATCCAGTTTCTTCCCGCATTGCTCTCCCTCAATGTGATAGTGATAATAGGACTGATAGTATTGACCTTGATTTTAGGAAGGCTTTATTGCTCAGTGATATGTCCACTCGGTATCATGCAGGACGGATTCGCCTGGTTAGGAAAGAAGGCAAAGAAAAACCGATACTCATATTCAAAACCTATGAATATCCTACGCTATGCGATGCTTGCTGTGATGGCAGTGGCCATCATAGCCGGTATAAGCACGATGGTGGCAATCCTTGCTCCCTACAGTGCTTACGGTCGCATTGCCAATAGTCTGCTTCAGCCGATATGGATATGGGGAAACAATCTACTGGCCTCATGGGCTGAAAAGCATGACAGCTATGCCTTCTATCAGGTAGAGTTCTGGAGCAAGGGCTACGGTGTTATCGTTGTGGCAATCTCGACACTCGTAATTCTGGGGGTGCTTGCCTGGCGTAACGGACGCACATACTGCAACACCATCTGTCCCGTCGGCACCGTTCTCGGATTCTTTTCCCGTTTCGCACTTTTCCGTATTGTCATCGACAGATCCAAATGTGTAGACTGCAAGCTATGCTCACGCAACTGCAAAAGCTCATGCATCGACATTCCAAACCATCGGATTGATTACACTCGTTGCGTAACATGCTTCGATTGTATAGGAAAATGCAACAAGGGAGCCCTGTCATATAAATACGTCGGTCTGAAATCAGTCTCAGACAATTCAGTGGATGAATCAGCAAGTTTGGATGAAAGCCGACGTAAATTCCTTTCTGCAGGTGCTCTTCTCGGCGCTACCGCTGCCATGTCAGGTGCTGATAAGGTGGTAGACGGAGGTCTGGCGACAATAGAGGATAAGAAGATTCCGACACGCAAGACGCGCATCGCCCCTCCCGGCGCCATCAGTCTCCGCAACCTACACCAGCACTGCACGGCCTGCCAGCTCTGCATCTCGGCTTGCCCCAACGGAGTGCTGCGCCCGCAGACCGACATCGAGAATTTCATGCAGCCTGAATCATCATATGAACGCGGTTATTGTCGACCGGAGTGTACACGCTGCTCAGACGTATGTCCGGCAGGAGCAATAAGACCTATCGACACAGCGGAAAAATCCTCCATCCAAATAGGCCACGCCGTCTGGGTGAAAGCAAACTGCGTTCC
>JAIDTS010000294.1 GCA_029060585.1 Muribaculaceae bacterium | reverse complement strand
ATCCATGATAAAGATTGACTCAAATTAACTTTAATATAATATTCACTTAATATTAGAATTATGAAAAACCTATATCTCATACTTTCAGCAGGATGCATTCTTTTATCTGTTTCATCATGTAAGAAAAGTTCAAAAGAAACCGAATCTAAAGACATTCCCGAAATATCTGTAGCTACGCCTATTGTCGATTCAATCGTTCTTCATAAGACATATCCCGGTCTGCTGGGAGCCTCTGATCACGCTGACATAGTAGCACGCGTCAACGGAACACTCCAGGCTATCAACTACCAAAGTGGAGCATACGTGCGCAAGGGCACCCCACTTTTCACTATTGAATCCACAAAATACCGTGATGCCGTGCAGCAGGCTCAAGCCTCTCTCGCTACAGCGAAGAGCCAACTGGAATATGCCACAAAAAACTATCAGGCCCTAAGTGAAGCTTTAAAAAGCGATGCTGTATCGCAAATTGAAGTAATCCAAGCCAAAGCATCCATGGAGCAGGCTGCGGCTTCTGTTAAGAATGCTGAAGCGGCTCTCAGCCAGGCAAATCTTAATCTCTCTTATTGCACAGTCAGAGCTCCGATTGACGGTTATGTTGCTTCCAACTTAGTGAATGTTGGTGAATATATCAGTGGAGAAGGCTCTCCGGTAAAACTCAGCCACATTTACGACAATAAAAAGATGACCGCAGTATTCAATATTGAAGACGCACAGTATGAAGAAATGATTGGTCAAAACGGGGGTATGGAACATTCTCTTTATAGAAACGTACCTATTAAATTTGCACAACCGCTCCCACATTCATACACCGCCGACCTCACCTATCAGTCTCCATCAATCAATTCTTCAACGGGAACTCTTCAATTGAAGGGCTCTATCACTAACATCGACAATGAATTGAAGGATGGTATGTATATCACCGTCGAACTCCCCTACGGAGTAAATCCGAAGGCTATATTGATCAAGGATGCATCAATTGGAACAGACCAACTTGGTAAATACGTCTACGTTGTCAACGATTCTAATAAAGTGGTCTACACTCCTATCAAAATCGGTGAACTTTACCAAGACTCCCTCAGGGTTGTCAACGAAGGACTCAACGCCAAAGACCGCTACGTCACCGATGCACTCCTCTCCGTCCGCAACGGCATGACCGTAAAGCCCAACCTCACAAAATAATCCCCTTTTTCCGAGTCTAAATTATGCATTATGAATTATGCATTATGCATTATGCATTAAATAAATAAGCCATGTTCTCAAAATTCTTCATAGATCGCCCGATTTTTGCTACCGTCATCGCTGTCCTGATGGTACTCGCTGGCGCGATGTGCTATTTTACCCTTCCGGTAGCACAATATCCAGACATAACTCCTCCTACTGTGATGGTCAGTGCAAATTATCCGGGAGCCTCTGCTTCCACTGTTGCTCAGACTGTAGGTGTCCCTATTGAGCAGCAAGTCAACGGAGTGGAAGGAATGCTTTATATGAGCAGTAATTCAGGCTCCGATGGCAGCTACAGTCTTACCATCACTTTTGAAAACGGCACAGACCTCGACCAGGCCGCCGTAGAGGTGCAGAACCGCATCTCCATGATCAGTGCCTCTCTTCCTTCTGAAGTCGCTCAGCAAGGTGTAAGTGTCAACAAGGAATCCAGCAACCAGCTGATGTTCGTTTCCCTGACTGCTGATGACTCCAAGAGATATGATGCCCTTTATCTCACCAACTATGCCCAACTCAACCTCGTGAATCCTCTAAGCCGTATCGACGGAGTTGGTGGAGTCCAGGCTTTTGGTGGTGGAGAATACAGTATGCGTATCTGGCTTGATCCGGAAGCTTTGCGCATCAGAGACCTTACCCCCGCTGATGTCTCAAGCGCTATCCAATCGCAGAATATGGAAGTCAGTGCCGGTTCTATAGGCCAACCTCCTCTCAACGAAAACAATGCTTTTGAATATACTCTTGTCAGCAAAGGACGCCTCACCACTCCTGAGGAGTTTGGCAATATTGTGATAAAGACCGATGGCACAAATATGCTCCGTCTGCGCGATGTGGCCAAGATCGACTTAGGGTCTGAAAGCTACTCCAACACGTCTACTATAAATGGCAAACCGGGCTGCGCGATAGGCATCAATCAGCTTCCTGGAGCCAATGCTCTTGATGTCGCAAAAGCAGTGACAGCTGAACTCAACAGACTTCAGCAATATCTCCCTGATGGTGTGCATCTGAATGTCATTATGAATCAGACCACCTATGTTAAGGAATCTGTTGATGACCTGTTCGTGACATTTCTGCTCACTTCCCTCATCGTCATGATTGTGATCCTGATATTCCTCCAGAACTGGCGTGCAGTCGTAATCCCGATGATTACAATTCCGGTTTCGCTTATCGCGACATTCGCTGTGATGAAGATCATGGGATTCTCGTTGAATACACTTTCGCTCTTCGGTCTCGTGCTTGCAATCGCCATTGTGGTCGATGACGCTATTGTGGTTGTGGAAGACTGTTCACGCCTCGTCGATACCGGAGAAATGACCCGGCATCAAGCTGCGACCAAGGCAATGCAGGAACTTACGGGTCCTGTAGTAGGAGAAGTCCTTGTGCTTCTATCTGTATTCATCCCTACAGCTTTTGTCTCAGGCATCACAGGTCAGCTTTATAAACAGTTCGCTCTTACAATTGCTGTATCAACAGCATTCTCCGGATTCAATGCCCTTACTCTCACTCCGGCTCTCTGCGCTCTTTTCCTGACTCCAAGAAAACAGACCAACTTCTTTATCTATCGCTGGTTTAATGCCGGATGGACAAAGGTAGAAAACCTCTACAACAATATTGTTGGAAAAATGCTCAACCATGCAGCGGTTTCGCTTCTTGCATTCCTTGTGCTCGCGGGAATCGCTTTCTGGGGATTTGTGAAATGGCCTACGAGCTATATTCCTTCGGAAGATATGGGTTACTTCATGACTTCCGTACAACTCCCGACCAGTGCATCACTCGAACGGACCGAGAAAATCACAAATGCCCTTGCTGCTGACATTAAGGAATTGCCCCAGGTGAAGGATGTGATGACTATCTCCGGGTTCTCTATGATGGGTGGAGGAGCTGCATCCAATGGCGCTACCATCATGGTCATGCTTGAGCCTTGGAAAGAGCGTGGAAAGAAAGGCTCTGTTGATAAGGTAATGGCTAAGGTTGACGAAATGTCAGCCAAATATCAAGGTGCGATGATCTTCTCTGTCAATCCTCCCGCAATTCCCGGTCTCGGAATGTCTTCAGGTCTTGAAATGAATCTTCTCGACATCAACTCTCTTGGACCGACAGAAATGCTAAAGGCAATAGATGCACTCCGCGAAGCTGTCGACAAAGACCCGCGTTTCGCTTCTCTCACTTCAATGTATCAAGGTGTCGTTCCTCAGTATCAGCTTAATATTGACCGCGACAAAGCCAAGACTCAGGGTTTGGTGATGTCGGATATCTTCAGCACATTGAGTGGATACCTCGGTGGTAACTATGTGAATGATTTCGTAGAGTTCGACCGCGTCTTCCAAGTCCGTATGCAAGGCGATCAGGCTGCGCGTGACAACATCAACGATGTGCTTCGTCTTTCAGTAAGAAATTCTCAAGGTGAGATGGTGCCGTTCTCTTCATTCACCACTATTGA
>JAIDTS010000293.1 GCA_029060585.1 Muribaculaceae bacterium | reverse complement strand
CATACGCTCAGAGAGCCGTACGGACGCAGGCACGATCCGCCTTTCATTCGAACCCGGCAACGATATGGACATCATCTTCATAGAGGTGAATGAGAAGGTGGACCGCGCGATGCGTTTCCTGCCGAAAGACGCCGACCGACCGAAAGTGATGAAGGGAAGCGCTATGGACATCCCCGCCTTCTACCTCGATATGTCGATGAAGGATGAGCCGAAGGGGGCGGAGGCAAACATGCGTTTCGCGGGGCTCGGACGTTTCGCGCGCGATGTGGTGGCTAAGCGTATAGAGCAACTGCCGCAGACGGCGATGGTAGACGTAAGCGGAATACCTGCCACGGAAATAGAATGCATACCTGACCCGACAAAGATGGATGGGTTGGGACTGACAGCTTCCGACATAGAGAGGGCCATCGCGGACAACAACATAACGCTCGGGGCACTGAGCATTGCCGACGGTATATACCGCTACAACATACATTTCGACTCGCAGATCCTCAACAAGGAAGATATAGCCTCGATACTCATCAACCATCAGGGACGGCTCGTCACGCTCGGTGAGATATGCAGCATCACGGAAAAGACCGCCATGCGCACAGGACTGGTGAGAAGCGACGGACGGAATGCCGTGACCATGGCTGTCTTGAAGCAGAACGACGCGCAGATGAAAGAACTGCAGGATGGTATGGCAAAGCTTCTTGCCGATCTTGAAAAGGAATATCCGGAAATAAATTTCCAACTTACCCGCGACCAGACGCAACTCCTCTCCTACTCCATAAGCAACCTTGAACAAAATCTTCTTCTCGGAGCGATACTGGCCTGCGCCGTCCTGTTCCTCTTCATGAGGGACTGGCGCCCTACAATCCTGATCATCATCACGATTCCGGTATCGCTCCTTATCACGCTCCTTTTCTTCGTTCTCTTACATATCTCGATCAATGTGATCTCACTTTCCGGTCTTATACTCGGAGTGGGGATGATGGTAGACAACTCTATCATTGTTATCGACAACATACGCCAGCGACAATGCGCCGAGAGTTCACTCGAGGATGCCATCATAAAGGGAACACGGGAGGTATTCGTGCCTATGCTGAGCAGCGTGCTGACCACTTGCTCGGTATTCATTCCGCTGATGTTTCTCAGCGGCACAGCGGGCGCACTCTTCTACGACCAGGCTATGGCTGTGGCTATCGCGCTCTTCTCTTCTTTGGGAGTGTCGGTGCTGGTCATTCCTGTGTATTATGTTTGCTTTTATAAATCCAATAATCCATTTAAACTATCTAAACTTCCTAAACCCTCTAAACTTCCTAAACCCTCTAAACTACAGAAACTTTATGACCGGATACATTCACACGTCTTCCGGCATGCATGGTTTTATATCATAGGAGGATTCATCTGTATTCCTCTGTCCGCTCTGCTTTTTGTCAATCTCGACAAGGAGCGGATGCCGTATATAGCTCCCGACGATACACTCTTATCCATAGACTGGAATGCAGGAATCTCAGCCGAAGAAAACGACAGAAGAATATCAGAAATACTTTCAACTATATCTGTTGAAAACGGCGAAAACGATGACAACGCCGAAAACCCCATCCTCCACTCGACTGTCATGGCCGGAGTGCAGCAATTCCTGCTTCCTCATACAAGGGAACTGACGGCTTCCGAGGCGATAATCTATCTGAAATGCCGCGATACGGAAGCATTGGAGCGGGCGAAGAAGAACATCGAGACACTAATTGCCCGAGATTATCCTAAGGCAAGCGTGGCATTTGAATCGTCAGGAAACCTTTATGAACTAATATTCCGGACCGGAGGAAGCGACCTTGAGATACGGCTTCAGACGACTGAAGGTGGACGACCTAATGTAGCAGAGAGCCGAGCCTTCATCGATTCATTGCGCCGGGCTTTTCCTGATATCAATATCCGACCTGTCGTGACTGAAGAAAATCTGCAATACCTTGCCGATACAGAGCGCATGACTCTCTACAAGGTGGGTTACCGTCAACTTTATTCTCATCTGCGTGAGGCTGTGCACAAGAACAAGGTGTTTGAGATAAGCGACGGTCCTAATTCAATCCCAATAATGGTCGGGAAACAAGAAAAAGAAAGTGCCCGGATTATGGGGGGAAGTGTGAAGAATGACGAGGGAACTGACATTCCACTTTCGCTCATTTTGCGCCAATCAAGGAGAGAGGACTACAAACGTCTTTCAGCAGCAGGCACGGGCGACTATTATCCTATAGATGTCAGCGCCGGAAGTAAGGAGATAAGGAAAGTGATGGATTACACTGACAGCTTTGTGAAGAGACATGCGGTGTATACTGCGTCATACGACGGGGAACACTTCAAAAGCCACAAGCTCGTAGGTGAACTTGCCATTGTGCTCGCTGTTTCGCTTGCCCTTCTTTACTTCATTCTCGCCGCCCAGTTTGAGAGTCTTGTGCAGCCGCTTATCATTCTCTTTGAGATGGTGATAGATGTCTGCATGGTATTCATCGTGCTATGGCTGACAGGAGAGACTCTTAATATAATGTCAATGACCGGACTTATCGTGATGGCTGGTATCATCATCAACGACTCGATTCTTAAGATTGACACCATCAACAGGCTCAGACAAGCAGGGATACCGCTCTTGAAAGCGGTAAACGAGGCCGGGCACAAACGACTACGTCCGATACTCATGACGTCTCTGACCACTATCTTGGCTCTTCTTCCATTCCTGCATCGTGGCGATATGGGCTCAGCCTTGCAATATCCCCTGTCGCTTACCCTTGTCGTGGGCATGACTGTCGGAACTGCCGTTAGTCTTTTCATAGTACCATTACTCTACTTTAAAGTCTATGAAAAAAGAAGATAATGGCTTTCTTTCGCGCCTTGACCGAGTATCACCATTCACTTTGCTGATGGTGATGGTGATATGCATGGCAGCCGGGATCGCTGTGATACCTCTTCTTGATGTGGAGCCGGAGCCTCGTCCACGTCAGGGGAAGACCATCACGGTAAGTTTCAACTGGAATAATGCATCGCCGAAAGTGATAGAACAGAACGTGACATCCCGTATCGAGGGAGTGGTGTCGGCGGTAAAGGGTGTGGAGAGCGTTTCGTCGGTATCCAACTTCGGTAATGGACGCGTGGAGATTGAATTGAAACCTCAGGCAAACGTCTCCGCTACAAAGTTTGAGATAGCCTACGCCATCAAGCAGATCTACAAGAAATTTCCGGAGGGAGTCTCGTATCCAGCCGTAACCGGAGGAGATGTAGTGACCTCTTCAGGAAAAGACGAGAAAGAGAAACTCCTCCTTACTTATCAGCTCAACGCCGCAATGAAAGATGATCAGCTGAAGGAATATGTTGGTAATCAGGTGACACCTGCACTTAAGGCGATAGAGGGAGTAAGGCGTGTCGACATCATAGGGGGACAAGGGAAATATGTTGAGATAAGTTATGATCCTATGGCACTCCGCACATATGGAATCACGGTCTCGGACATTGAGGAGGCTCTGAAAGGATTTATGGGAAGAGCCGAGATCATCGGCGAGCTGACAACTGAAGACACTGACGGAAAACATGAGCGGAAGGCTCTCTATCTATCGATAGATCAGTTTGACAAGCCTATAGAAAGGATGCCGATAAAGAATGTAGGCGGGAGCATCATATATATGGGTGATCTTGCTTCTTACGAATACAAGGATAGGCTTCCCGGAAGCTATTACCGCCTCAACGGCCTCAGCACTATATATCTGAACATATATGTCGACTCAGATGCACCGATTATCCGGCTTTCGAATGAACTGAGAGACAAGATTGATGAGCTGCAGAAGAATCTTAAGAAAGGTGTATATCTTACCCTCACATTCAATGCTGCCGACAAGCAAGAGACTGAGTTACGCACACTTGTACGTCGAAGCCTTATGTCACTGCTGATTCTGCTTATATTTATATGGCTGATACGAAGAAGATGGAAATATCTGTTTCTTGTTTCCGTAACTCTCGCGGCTAATATTCTCATAGCTGTCCTTATCTATTGGCTCGCGGACATAAGACTGCATACCTTCGCACTCGCAGGAATCACAGTGTCGCTTGGAATCATAATAGACTCCTCGATCGTGATGGTAGACCATTATTTGCACCACCGTGACCGAAACGCCTTTTTCGCTATCCTCGCAGCTCTTCTCACCACCATCGGAGCATTAGTGATCATATTCTTCCTGCCGGAGCATATTCAGAAGGACCTGAGCGACTTTTCTTGGATTATAATCATAAACCTCGGAGTATCGCTCATTGTGGCTCTACTCTTTGTGCCTGCCCTCGTTGAGAAACTCGGGTATTCAGCTTGCGACAAGATCAATGAAAAGAAAGACGGAATATTTACCGGCAAGCTTCTCGACTTATACGGCAGATACATAAGGTTTACTCAAAAACGCAAATGGATCTATATAGTGCTCATCATTCTTGCATTTGGGATACCCATATTCGCTCTCCCCGAGAAGTTAGGCGATGAGGGAAACATATATACTCCGCAAGAAGAACGAAGGGATTCCTATTGGTATGAGAAAACATATAACTCCACATTCGGCAGCGATTTCTTCATCAGGAAACTCAAGGAACCTCTTTCAAAGTATCTGGGAGGAACCATGCGCCTGTTCAAGGAACATATGAATACAGGTTCGGACCGACGCCCGGAGGAAAATGAGAAGAGCCTCAATATACGTGGCAAGATGCCGATAGGAGGAAGCATGCATGAGCTCAACGACAAGATGCTTCAAATTGAACGGTTTCTCTCTCAGTTTAACGAGATAGAGAAATTCGAAACCAACATTGGCCCTTGGGGAGGTCAGATAACGGTAGACTTCAAAGAGGATGCACGAAAAAGCGGGGTTCCATATCTTTTGGAAAACAAAGTAATCGGACAGCTTATTTCACTTGGAGGGGCTGACTGGAGCACATACGGAGTCAGCGAGCGGGGATTCAGCAACTCGCTCAACCTTGCCTATCGTTCTCACCGCATCGAGATAGCAGGATACAACTACGACCGGCTCTACCGCTACGCTGAGGAGATGGCTTCTCAGCTCAAAGGTAACGCGAGGGTGCTGGATATAGTCATTGAGACACCTGGACACGAGAACCAGGAGGACGAACTTTATATGGTCTATGACAAGGAACGTATCGCACTCGACCGTTTCCCGATCCATGCGGCTCACTCATCGCTGAGCGAGTTGCTTGCCGAGAGGGAGTTGGGAAGATACCGCGACAGATATATCGATTCTGATATACAGCTTCATTCAAAACGAAAAGATAGTTTCGACCTTTGGATGCTCGTAAATTCGTACGTAGACGTGAACGGAAGTCCGGCAAGGCTTTCTAACTATATGGAGATTTCCCGGCGGCAGGCGAAGAACAGCATTCCTCGCAAGAATCAGGAATACGTACTGAGGGTAGCTTTCAATGTACTCGGATCATGGAACTACTCAAACAAGCTGATAGAAAGTGTGACGGATGAGTTCAACTCCAAGTTACCGGTAGGTTACCGATGCTTGAATACGACCTATGGATGGTATAAAGATGACGGCACACAATATTGGCTGCTGCTTCTCGTAGCGGTCATAATCTATTTCATCTGTGCTGTACTCTTCGAATCGCTCACTCTGCCGCTTGTAATAATATGCCTGATTCCTGTATCGCTGATCGGAACCTTTCTGACATTTTATTTCACAGATGTTCCATTCGGAAACGGAGGTTTCGCGTCGATGGTGCTGTTGGCGGGAATAGTGGTGAATGCGGGAATCTATCAGATATATGAATATCGGGGATTATTGAAAAGGGACATCAATGAAGACAGAATCAGCGTGTATCTTAAAGCATTCCGCAACAAAGCTGTTCCTGTCTTCCTAACTGTATTGTCTACCATCCTTGGCTTGGTGCCTTTCCTTTTCGACAGAAAGAATGATGATGACTTCTGGTTCAGTTTCGCTGTCGGGAGCATGGGAGGTTTGCTTTTCTCAATCCTCGCCTATGTCTTCGTCATGCCAATTTTACTGAACCTTAGGCCACGACTCATAAAAAATGAAGGCCTTAAAGAGTCTAAGAATGAATGAAGAGGATAAGTGGACGATAGGTCAATTGGGTAGGGAGGTTGGTCAGTGGAGCTGAAGTTGCTTTTCTTCGGGGACTTACGCCGGTGAGGCGGAGGTGCATCATCATGGCTCTCGAAGAGGGAAATGTAAGTGTTCTCTCCCATTCCACTGCCTCTACACCGGAAATCCTGCTGTATTCTTCCGCAGTGCGATAGATGACAGGGCTGGGCCTTACTGCATCAAGCTCATGGAGATTGCCTTTGACAAATGTAGAAACCACGGCTATTCCACCGGGACTAAGATGGCTTTTCACCTCTTGGATAAAGCCTACAGGATCGACAAACCACTGGATAGTGGAGGCACTCAGTATGATGTCGAATCTTTCGTCAGTCTCCTCAAGCCATTTTTCTGCATCGACTTTCAGGTATCTTTCATTCTCCGCAATACCAAAGACCGGCATGTCAGTCAAATCTATATATGTGGCCGTCTCAGGCTTTAGCATTCGTCTCCATACTTCTGTAAGGAGCCCGCTGCCTACTCCTATCTCAAGAACGGATTTCACTCTTCGGCCCTTACCCGCAAAATGCGATTCGAGGATCTCACCTATCTTCTCGCATATCTCCTTTTGAACCACTGCATGGTCGCCATACGTCATTCCGGCGCGGGAGAATCCATCCCCTATCGCTTTTGTATCCGGAATGCTCTCTCTCACAACCGATGCAATATCCACGGCGTGTGGAAGCTTGAGCGAAACAATCTCAGTCTCAGGCTTTCCTGTCCAGTAAGCCTTGAGGTTGGAATATGGGAATATATGGTCGTCTTGAGCTAAGTAAACTCTGTCGAACCTGAAATTCAGTTCTTCCTTACCGATCTTGCCTGCGTTATCCTTTATCCATGCGAGTTCTTCCTTAAGACTCTGAATATCCTGCCCCTCCGAAAGTTTTTCCTTGATGGCCTCATAGGTGTTCCTGTCTCCAGCCATGCGGAGGTGAAATTTCCTGAGAGACTTCTCGCTGAGGCCGTCAAGCGTTCCAGCGTATATTGCCTCCGGAATCCCATATAAGTCAGATACGGGATATGGACTCCCGCATATCGCTATGCGCACCGCGGCATGAATATCGCAGATGGATGCAGCCGCCACTCCGAGCGAATAAGCGAAGATATAGACTGTGCAGTATTGCTCGGGCAGCTGAGGCATGCTGATGTCGCGGTAGTCCGTCACCACAGCAGTATCCCATCCTTCGGACACACAGTCATTATAATACCGGGCGTCTGTCGACCACCCGGCAAATATAAGTATGAGGCGCGTCGCCGCGCCTCTCT
>JAIDTS010000292.1 GCA_029060585.1 Muribaculaceae bacterium | reverse complement strand
ATTGCGCGGACGTGTCTGGTCTGACAGCCAGGCCCGGCAGAACTCAAGCATGTCGTTGTCTGTCCAGACATAACTGTGGGGTTGACTGGCGGTTTTCCCGAACATATAGAAGACAGTCGGCTTGTTCATATCCTCGGCCGAAAGGATATCGCCGACACCCGGCTTGGTATCCTTCTGCGGATTCTTACAGAATGTCAGTACCTTCACCTGGCGTTTACCCCAGATTTCCTTCATTGCGTTCTCCACTACGGGAGCAAATGAAGTAGTGATGACAAACGGAAAAAGCTTTATCTCAAGAAGTCGCTTAAGTGCGTGGGAAGGTTTGAAGTATTGCTCTACATTCTTTGGATTATTGAATAAGTTGTTGACCAAGGCATACACCACGTCTTTGCTTAATGCGTCGTTCTTAAGGCGCTTCTTAAGATTCTTTAGGAAGTCCTCGTCATATACAAGATGGGAGAATGTCTTATGGTCTTCGGAAAGATTAAGTTGCCTTGAGATGGACGATATGATGATCTGATTGATATTCAAGCCGTCTCTTCCCTCGCAGATAATATCGGGGCCAATGACGGGTACTACATTTCCCGCCATAGTTGCTTCGATAAGGGCATCCCATTTATCTTTTTCAGGGTCGAATCCTCCTAATATGTCTATGTCAAAAGCTAAATCGTCCATAATGAATTGGCAGTAGATTGAATTCCGGAATACAAGTATACCTTACGGCTTAGCTATCCGTAAGTATTCAAAATGCAAATATACATCAAAAAATCGAGAAATCTCGATTTTTGAGTTAATTTTTGGTAATAGCCCTAAATTTTAGCGAGAAATCTGAAAACCGGAGGCAAGGATGAATTTCAGGGTTTCCTGGGAAGTAGCGCGGTCGTAGGTCTTTTCACTTTCCGGGAGGTTTTCATAGGGGACGAGGCAGGGATGATGCTTGGCGGCGTCATCGCGGACAGGTCCGTAGGTCCAGCCTTCGTTGATGCGGTTCTGCGCCCATACCTCATGGACGTTCTTCGCCATATCCTCTACGAGAGGAAGAAGTTCTGCAGGTAGATCCACACCGGTCGTATCTACGGGTCTGGGAGTGTATTCCTTGTTCATGTTTTCTGATTTTTAATTTTTTCCGAGAGATATAAAGATGTGTCGACCACGCTGAAGTCATAGGCTTTGTAGTCGCATTCCCAGCCCGGAGATGAAGACTTTTCTGATTCTTCGTCAAGTTCCTCCCATGGCCGGATACAATTGTGAAGCTGCGTGCGTTCCTCACATCTATGGTCATTTTCATTGACCATATATCCGAGCAGTTCATGCGCGGAATTCCAACGCGCATGCTCGAGCATTGCAAGGTGCAGTAATATCCTGTTTTCTTCCACCGAAAGTTCGTGATAGAATATTTCCTCCTTGCTACCATTCTTCATAGGAGATCCGTCAATGTCAAAGAAACGGGATATAAAATCATTCCAGTCACACTCCATCCCCAGAGCCTCGCGCATAAGCCAGATCTTTGTCGAGGCATGCAGCGCGTCGGCCATATCCTGGTTTTCCTGACGTCGAAGCCTTCTAAGATTGTCAAGATCGGGATATCCGGGTTCTCCCGACTCTGATATTGTCACTGCCGTAAGATCACGGTGACGTTTATCCCAATCCACCTTCTCGCCACGCAGACGCGCGTAGTTATAATAATAAGTCTTGCCCCGCTTTGTAAGATCAGCCTTGATTACGGTATCATACGAGTAAATCTTCTCTGGATTTCCAAATAGACATAACACGTCATGGTCCATTTTTCCACCAATATTGTAATGGGCCGCCACCTTACGCATGATCTCCATCTTCTCATATCTGACGCAACGGACCATAATCCTAAGATGCGACATATCCTCACGATAACGTCTTATTATCTGGAATATCGTGGCGGCAAGCGATATGTTCTGATCGTCGTCGCCGAGAGCGATGACTATATAATTTAATTTCCGGCAGCGCTCCGGCGAAAGGCACCTTGAAAAGAATTCCTGCTCATGCCAGTCAAGGTTCAGGAGCGACAGATCTCCCTTCTCGAAGGCGGCTTCGAGTGCCGGTTTATGTACCCTGAAAAGCCCCTCGATTTTCTTCATTTTGGAGTCTACGGCGGTAATGCGAGGTTTCGCCTCCGATGGTTTTCCATCCTTCATCCGCATGAATGTTCCGAACTCGTAAAGGAAACGGAAGGAATCGCGGCCCACCTCCCCGAAGCCGACTATCAGACATTCGAGAGGACACTCCACCATTGTGGGATATTTTCCAGACAGCCATGCTGTCCTCACCGGCTGGTCTTCCGGAGAAGACTTCATGAGTTCCACAGCAAGATGAGATGAATCTACAATCTCTACGTTAAGGTGCTTTCTGACAGCCAGATCTTCCACAATCCTGTTGGGCCCGTTGAAACGGGCATGACAGTAGATATGATGCTCCACTCCAGTCTCTTCAGCCATCGAGAGGATCGTAGAGTCTTTGGCCAGATTGAGCAGGCTGCGTATATTCTCATCCTCGTCGTCGGAAAGGAAAAAGATGTGAAGCTGTGACTCTTTTGGAAACCCGACGAGATCACGGATGAGATCACGTATCTTGTCGATACCAATCATAGCGAACACATCCGAAGCCTCCCTCTCAAGCCAATCCTCCTCCACCTCGCTCAGTCCGGTGGATGAAATGGCCACGAGAGCCTTTGATTCACCGGCAAGATCGAATGTCTTCTGCCGATGGGTGAATAGATTGACTATATTGTCCCAGCTGTCGTTTTCATCGTCATTGACTTCTGCGTGATCGACAAAGACAATCACAGACCTATCGTCGCGCTCATGGACATCTTTTGCAAGAAGCTTGGAATTCTCATTCGCACCGAAGAATACGTAAAGATGGTTCTTGGCATCCGTTATCCTTGTCCTGCGGTGAAGATCATAGAATGCCTTGGCGCGCGAATACACAAGACTGATGAGGAGGGTCACGGTGCATACAAACGATAACGCCGCCTGACAAACAATCATGCCTTTGAGAAATGAATGGTCGTCCAGACGGTCAAGGATATTGCTGTCTACATCAAGCATGAACATATCGAGAGAGCATATCATCGACCGTATGATGAGTTCAGCGTTGTTGAACTGAACGCCATGGTCTTTTCCTATCCATGGAAAGGTGAATATGTAGATGACTGTTCCCGATATGAAGAACACGCCCATGACGCACGCCAGCACCTTTAGAAGACGCTCTTTCCTTGAAGAGCCCTTGTTGCTGCGGTAGCGGCGATAATAGCGAACGGCATATATTGCAAGTCTGACAGCTATGTAGGAAATGATCGCTACGAATGTATATCGTCCTATGTCTCCGGCATTGAACACGAAAGCAATGACTATGATGGCCACTGCGAGATTGACGATGGCTTTTTTGCTCATCTGTATTTGTTTATTGGTGATTAAAATGTAAAGTTAGGCATTTTTTTTGAAATCAACACAAAAATCAAATGATATTTTAAGAAAAAACCTATCGATTTAAATAGATTCCATTCTTTTCGATATATTCCATTACTTGCGGGTGGACTGAATCATGTATCAGGCCAAAAGTCGACGGCGATGCATCTGATTGATTCTCAAGAGCGGAGCGGAGCTGTGTGGAGGAGACAGGCATCTGCGGAGCGTCCTTCAGAATAGTAATACATGAAGAAGGCTTATGACTGAAGACTGAAGACTGAAGACTTAGATCTTCTCCCGGACGTGGATATACTATGAGTCCGAACTCATCGATAATCTCCTGTGGATTGCGCCAGCTATCGAAATGAGCCCAATTGTCGCCCCCTATGATGAGACGGAAATCTATTTCCGGATAGGTTTCCTTCAGACGTAGAAGCGTATTATATGTATATGAAGGTATAGGGAGGCTGAATTCAAAATCGCTGACCCTGATGCCGGGAATTTCGGCTACGGCGAGGCGTGCCATCTCAAGACGCTGCTCGTCGGAGGCGACGTATCCCTGGGGCTTGAGAGGGTTCAAGGGTGCTACCATGAGCCATATCTCGTCGAGGTCGGTATTTTCGAGTACATATTGGGCCAGTCGGATATGTCCGTAGTGTATGGGGTCGAAACTGCCGCCAAAGATGCCGACTTTCATAATCAAGGCTACTTTTTCTTGCGGACGGAAAATCCGAAATGACCGAGATATTCCCCGAGTGCGAAATACTGGCCATGACTGTAGACAAGCATTCCGGCATTTTCAAGCTCCAGTTTTCCGGTTTTATCGTTGATATAGCGGGAGTCGGCACGCACGTTGATGACATCCGCTATGAACATATCATGGCTTCCAAGGTGGGTGACGCTCTTGACGCGGCACTCTATGCTGAGAGGCGACTCCTCGATCGTCGGACTCTTCACCATCTCGCCGGGAAGCGGATGGAGACCTGTCTCCTTCCATTTGTCATAGTCACGTCCGGAACGCACTCCGGCCCAGTCCGTAGCCCTGGCCATTGACGTGGTGGTGAGGTTGAGAGTGAATTCCATGTTCTTCATAAGTAGAGCGTGGGAATGGCGCTCGGGGCGAACCGATATATAACACATAGCGGGGTCGGAACAGATTGTTCCGACCCACGCTACTGTTATCATGTTCCACTCCTCGGGTGTGGCGCCACAGGTAGCCAGCACCGCGGGAAGAGGATATATCATGGTTCCCGGTCTCCAGGAAACTTTCATACGTTGAGGTCTTTAAGTACCTGGTCGATATGGGCGTCGGCCTTCTTCACCACTTCCTCATACTGGTCCTTGTCGGTGAGGTCCTCGCGCACCTCGACATAGAACTTGATCTTGGGCTCCGTGCCTGAAGGACGGATGGACACCTTGTCGCCGGCTGCTGTGAAGAACTGAAGCACGTTGCTTGTGGTCGGGAAGTCCATCTTAGTGATCTCGCCTGTCTTAAGGTCCTTGCAGTTCAGGTCGAGATAATCCTTCACCATCACGACCTCGCTACCTGCGAGTTCCTTGGGAGGATTCTCACGGAAGTTCTTCATCATCGCTACGATCTCTTCCGCTCCGCTCTTACCCGGACGCACCACGCTCACACCGCGTTCGCGGCTGAAGCCGATCTCAAAATAGATCTCCTTGAGGAGCTCGTAGAGGTCCATGCCCTTGTCTGCCGCCCATGCGGCGATCTCGCACATGAGGGGCACTGCTGAGATGGAGTCCTTGTCGCGCACGAAGGTCTCTGCCAGGAAGCCGTAGCTTTCCTCGCCGCCTCCGATGTAGCGGCCTGTTCCCTCCTGCTCGCGCATTACGTTGGCGATCCACTTGAAGCCGGTGAATACGTCGAACATGCGGACATTGTTCTTGTCGGCGATACGCTTTACTGCCTCGGTAGAGACGATTGTCTTCACTACGTATTCATTGCCCTTCATGAGGCCGAGCTCATTATTGCGGGTCATGAGATAGTAGAGGAAGATCATGAGGATCTGGTTGCCGTTGACGAGCTGGTATTCACCCTTGCTGTCTCGGACTACAAGGCCTACGCGGTCGGCGTCAGGGTCTGATGCGAGGACGAGGCTTGCGCCTACCTCACGGGCCTTGGCGATACCCATGGCCATTGCCTCTGGATTCTCCGGGTTCGGGGAAACAACTGTGGGGAAGTCACCAGACTGTACGTCCTGCTCCGGAACGTGGATGACGTTCTCGAATCCCCACATCTTCAGTGCGTCGAACATAAGCATCGAGCCTGTTCCGTGGATCGGAGTGTAGACAATCTTCATGTCGGCATGACGCTTGTCTGCTTCGGGAGAAAGTGAAAGGGCATGTATTTCCTTCAGATAGGGTTCATCGACATCCTTGCCGATAATCTGGATGAGGTCTTTGTTTGGAGTGAACTTGATCTGGTCCACTGAAGTGATCTTGTTGACGTAGGCGATAGTCTCTACATCGTGAGGAGCGATCATCTGGGCGCCGTCGCTCCAATAAGCCTTGTAGCCGTTGTATTCCTTTGGATTGTGGCTTGCGGTTACCATTACGCCGCTCTGGCAGCCAAGGTGACGGATGGCGTAGCTTACCTCCGGTGTAGGACGGCAGGCGTCGAAGAGGTAGACCTTGATGCCGTTTGCCGAGAAGATGTCTGCGGCAAGTTCAGCAAACTTGCGGGAGTTATTGCGGACGTCATGGCCGATAGCAACTGAGATCTGGGGAAGATCCTTGAAGCAGTCCTTGAGATAGTTGGCGAGGCCCTGGGTGGCTGCGCCTACAGTATAGATGTTCATGCGGTTGGAGCCGGGGCCCATGATTCCGCGAAGGCCGCCTGTTCCGAACTCGAGGTCCTTGTAGAATGCCTCTACGAGGTCGGTAGGGTCTTCGGCGTCAAGGAGGGCCTTGACTGCGGCGCGGGTTTCTTCATCATACTGAGGGCCAAGCCACTGCTCGGCTTTGGCCTTGACGGTTTTCAACAGCTGTTCGTTGTCCATTATAAAATATGATTTAGGGTTATATATAATCTGGTTATATTATTTAAACGCAAATATAATGAAATAAGATGAAAACGACAAGAGAATTTAAATAATATTTGCCTTTATGGCGAATATTAGTTAACTTTGCATAATGAAACATAATACAGACCACCCATGATATACTCGATGACCGGCTTCGGCCGCGGAACGGCGACGGCGCCGACAAAGAAAATCACTGTAGAGATCAAAAGCCTGAACTCGAAACAGCTCGACCTGAGCATGAGGGTGCCCGGTTATTTCCGTGAGCTTGAAGTGGAAGTGAGAAACGCGCTTCTTCATAAGCTGGAGCGCGGAAAGGTCGACCTGTCGGTGATGGTGGAAAACACCGCTCCAGAGGCACCCGCCAGTGTCAACACCGAGGTTCTGGCCGCTTACAAGGTGCAGATCGAGGACGCAGCAGAATCGCTCGGAATTCCTGTACCCCAGGATTGGTTTCCTATTCTCATGCGTATGCCTGAATCCATGAAGACACAGCTTCAGACCCTCGACGAGACCGACGTGAAGGCTTTCAAGGAGGCTTGCGAGGAGGCCTCGAACAAGCTGACCGACTTCAGGGAGACGGAAGGAAGAAAGCTCTATGCCTTCTTCGAGGAGAAGACCCGCAACATAGCGGAGCTTCTCTCAAAGGTAGAGCCTTTTGAGAAAGAACGCATTTCCAAGATACGCGAGAGGCTCGAGACACAGCTTTCGCGCATGACTACGATAGAATACGATAAAGGAAGGCTGGAACAGGAGCTGATATTCTATATCGAGAAACTTGACGTCGCCGAAGAAAAGCTCCGGCTGCGGAGCCATATCAACTATTTCCGCGAGACAATGGGCGGACCGGAAGAGAAACCAACCTGCGGACAAGGCAAGAAACTCGGCTTCATCGCCCAGGAGCTGGG
>JAIDTS010000291.1 GCA_029060585.1 Muribaculaceae bacterium | reverse complement strand
GAGAAGACCTTGGGGGAGATGCGGAATGTACGCATGTCCATCACCACGTCGAGCAGTGAGAGGATGAGCAAGGTGAATGAATACCACTGCGAGACGTGAAAAAATGCACAGATTCCCACAAACATGAGATAAAGGATGGGGAGCATGATGAATTCCAATGTGACGAATCTGTTCAGCCAGGAGGCTTTCTGGCGCATCACGGTGCGGAGGAGCTGATCGTTGACAATCTGTTCCCTGTCAAGATTACGCTTGAGCTCGGCCATTTCCTGTTTTAGTATATCGAGATTTTCCATTGTCGGTTTAGGGTGTTTAGGTGGTTTAGATGGTTTAGGAGTTTTAGGGTGTTTAAGTGGTTTAGGGTGTTTAGGTGGTTTAGTGAGTAATTTAAACTACTTAAACCATTTAAACTGTTTAAACCATAGATTTCAGTTTTTCCTTTATGCGGACAAGACGAACACCTACCGCCTTTGAGGAGATGCCGACGATGGATGCGATCTCATCGTATGACATGTCTTCGAGCCATAACAGCACGATAGCGCGGTCGAAGGGCTCCAGAGCGGCTATACGGTCGTGGAGCATGCGCGCCTGTTTCGAGCCGGGCGAATCGGGAGCTACAGCGTCCGGGGAGAACTCAAGGCCTACGGTCGGAAGCTTCTTCTTCCGCTTGTAGGAGATGCAAGTATTCATGCTGACACGGTAGACCCACGAACGCAGGCTTGCATCGCCACGGAAAGAGTCAAGACCCTGCCAGAGGCTGATGAGCACCTCCTGGAAAAGGTCGTCCGCCTCCGGTTTTGTCTCGGTAAACATATAGCATACCGAGTAGATGGTGCTTTTATGCTCCATCACGAGGCGTTCGAAATCCAATGTCTGGTCTTTTTTCATCGGTAAGTTGTGTTGTTGTGTAGATTCTGAAGATAAGACGCATCCTCATCTAAAAAAACTACAAAAGCCAGATACAGTTTTTACTAAGGATTCTCGATTAAAGTGTTTATTATTTCCTCGACCCTATCTATATTTTCGGGCCCTACATTCGCCAGCAACAACGGCGATTCAAGGCTCGACGTGCCGGTGAAGGGATGCACCAGCACCTCATACCATAGCGCAGAGAGTGCGTATGCCGCCATATTCGACATGTCGATATGGTATCCATCCGGAGCGAAACCATCCTCGACATCCGGGAAAGCTTCCCTCAGCCGCTTTATCAGAGTTCCGGAAGGTATCATCAAGTCGATGTCTGAGTCAGTGCACGCCCTCTGCGTTGCGCCCTGGATAGCGGCGTACATTGCTTCCGGATCGTAGCCGTAGCGATAGAAATCCGGATGCTCTGTGCCAGGCATATACGCCCAGGTCGAATGCCATGCTGTCATTACATCCGGATTAGATTCCACAAACAGCGTGCACAAAAATGACAGATAGGGCTGATAAGACGAATAGTCGCCCGAAAGGCCGGAGACCTGCTGCACCACTATGATGTCCCAGTCCATCACCGCCAGAGCCTCGTCAATAGTCTTGATATCTGTGTCGACAAATCCTCCGTCGTCCGCATAAGTCATCTCGTAGCATGAGACGTTGTCCCTATGGTTGGCCCAGTGCATTGAGAGAGATGATCCGCTTAAGACCAGTTTGGCAAAACACAGGGAGTCGCCATTGATGTATTTGATGAATCTGGGCAGATTGGCTGTGGCGCAGTTTGTGAAGCTGTTGCCTATGGCAAGGATCTTAAGAGGAGCGTCTTTGTGGCGTCTGTAGATTGGCAGGGAATCTCTGCACACCTTATTGGAAGCCTGGGCACTCGGGACTCTGAGTCCGACATATTTTTCCTCTTCCGAGCATCCCGTCGCAAGCAAAATAGGCAGGACAACCATCCAGAGGACGTTTTTGAGGTTTAGTTTCATGGCAGTTAGGTTAGGTATCAGTGTGTGGATATTTGGCAGAGGATGGAGAGATAACCCGAATTGTCGATTGATCGGACAGGGACTCCGGAGGCATACAGCTGCCGTTCCTCCTCCAGTTGCGAACGGATACGTGCCCTGACAGCCTCCTCCGTCAAGGAATCGCGGGCGAGAGTGCGGGCTATGCGGATTTCTTCGGGAGCGGTAACGAGCCAGACCTCGTCGCACATGGCTGCCAGTCCCGATGAAGCCAGGATGGCGCTTTCCACGAAGCACACCTCGTGTCGGTCGCGCCAGAGACCTACATCCTCGCGTACGAGGCGGTGTACAAGTTTGTTGAGCCATAGACGTTCCGTGTCGCTCCCGAAAACCCTCCGGGCAAGCTCCTGGCGGAAGATGGGGCCACCTGGAGGGCACACCACGTCGCCATACCGTCCATTGAGAGCCGCAAGCACCTCTTCCGAGGTATCCATTATCCGTTTTGCCTCAATGTCACAGTCATAGACAGGTTCTCCCCTAAGCCGAAGGATGCGGCTCAAAACCGACTTTCCGCTTCCTATACCCCCGCAAATTCCGATCATCATGGCGCAATGTCAATTAAAACAGATTTTATTTCAGATTCTCCCTTACGCGGTCAAGAAACTCCTTCATGGCGGCGGAGTCGCGTCTGTCGATGATTTCCTTAAGCTGCGTGAGGTTTTCCTGTATGCGGTCGAGCTGACCGGAAGTGTGGGGATTGAAAAGGATCTCCGTTAGAAGGAAATCGTCTTCTCCCATCAGTCCGTGAGCTATCGCCATGTGGCGCTTGAAGGTGGTACCGGGAGCATCCTGATGCTTCATGACGCTGCCGAAGACAAGAGTCGACGTAAAGGGAATGGAGAGTGAATACGCGATCGTCTCGTCGTGCTCTGCGAAAGAATAGTCCTCGATATGCAGACGGAGTTTCTTATATAGGTTGCGGAAGAATTCCCGTCCTTCCTCATCGCCCTCCTTGATGATGATGGCGTTCTCGTTGGCAAGGTTGCTCAGAGAGGCGAACGTGGGACCGAACATCGGGTGGGTCGATACAAACCGGTAACCTTTCTCCGCATAGAACTCAGGCAGTCCGGTCTTGACGCTTGCTATGTCGCTCAGGATTACAGTTTCGGGAAGATATGGAAGCACTTTCTCGAATGCCTGGATGGTATATTTTACGGTAGCAGCGTTTATCACCATTTCAGGCTTGAAAGACTCCGCCTCTTCGGGCTTCATGAATCGCTGCACGTTGAAGGTAAACTTCAAATGTTCCGGATTCGGGTCGTAGATCGCCACCTCGTGGTCGAAGCTGAGGAGATCGCAGAAGAATGAGCCCATCTTGCCGGCTCCGAGTATCAGTATTTTCATATGGTTGTCAAGTTGTTGGGTTATCAGTTGTCTGATTATATCTACTCCGTCAGGTCTTTTGCTTCGAAGATCCGAAAGTCGGGGATTTCCTTCATATCGGGAGTCAGGTATTTCTTATCCGCATCGATGGCAATCACTACAAGGTCTCTGCCTGGAATCGGAGTGAACTTATATTGCCTGTCTTTAGTCTTGCCGAGATATGCGAGGGAGCCGTCCGTAGGATCCATGGTCCAGACATCCTTCTCCTTCCCTGAGATGCGGCTCAAATCGAGGCTCATTGGGCGCCCTGTGTGGTTGTAGGCCAATAGGTAGTCTTCGCCGCGCGTGGCGATGATGCGGTCGTATTTCACCCCGTTGTCAATGACGATCTCCTGATCTGCTACCCTTTCGAAGTATGGGAAGGCGAGCATCAGTCGCTTCAGATACTTCATCTGGCGGCGTCCGGGATCATTGATGGCTACATACCAAGGTTTCTCATTTCCATCGGCAAAATAGGCACCGGGGAGCCCTGGGCGTATGAACTGCATGATGTTGTTGTGGCCGTAGGTATGGCCACAAGATCCGCCGAACACCGACCAGTAGGCATAGCGTCGCACATCTCTGTCGTTCCATAGCGGCTCGTCGGCGCCATGCAGACCTTGCGGTATGTTCTCGTAGCTGGGTTCGCCATCGAGCACGGGCTTTACCGGCGTATGCTTGCGCACCGAGTCGACATACATCCAGCAGTCCTCCTCCGTATCGTCGGGTATCGGATAGTCTTTGTTGCCCATGCGCTGGCCGTAGCGGCGGTGTCCGCTCTGAAACATGTGGAAATCGAGCCAGTCGCGATCGGCAAACCACCGGGCCGACGTCATGCGGCCACGCGGATGGAAAGTCATCAGATGCCCGCTGTCGCCGGCCTTGATACTTCGGGCGAGGGCGTCCCAGACGGGAGTCTTGATGTCGCCTTGTATGTCGCCGCCGATAATCCAGATGATATTCGGTCTGTCTTTATATCGCTCCGCAAGGAATCTACCGTATTCCTCGGCCTCCTTTTCGCTGAGAAGGCCAGCCTTGACGAGACCGCCCCATATGCAGACCATACCTATATAGATGCCGTTGCGCTCGGCGGTGTCGACTATATGGTCGAGATGCTCCCAGTAGCCGTATTCTCCGGGTTTCGACGCCGCGGCAAGGTTCCATCCGTCGGGGTTTGACATTGCGCCGTATCGGTTGAATGAGGGGACTCCGTTGAGCACCTGTATCTGCACCACGTTGAAGCCTTCCTGCGCTGCCTGCTCAAGATAGTGCTGTGCCTCGTCACGGTCGAGACGCTGGGGCAGCAGCCATCCCGTATCGCCGAACCAGAAGAAAGGAGTCCCGTCAGTGTGCTGGAGATAGAGTCCGTTGTCCGACGCCCGCAGCCTCCCATGCTCCCACGGCTTCTCAGCAGCCGGAAGCGAAAGAGCACCAAAGAGCACAGCAATCACCAATAAAAATATCGATTTCATAAGCCTCATCATTTATTTAAGTCGCTTCGAAAGCATTTAAGCCGCCCTGAAAGCGAAGTCAAGGTCACTACTCTGAAACAGTCAGAGACAATGAAACAGTGCCTCGCTCTCAATGCAAAATTAATTAAAATATACTGATTATAGAAATTTTAATGCCTCTAAATATGATTATTCCGCGAAAACGTGAAAAGAAGAGGCGGCTCCGGGGATGGAGCCGCCTCTTTCAGGGGACTGACAATGACTTATATTAATTAGTCATTTATCATTAGAAATTTACTTGCGGATGAACTTCTTGCCGTTCTGGATGAGGATACCCTTGGCGTCAGCGTTAACGCGAACACCCATCAGGTTGTAGACAGGAGCGTCAACATTGTTTTCGATAGCTACTGATTCAACGCCAGATTCGAGAATTTCGGGGAACTCAACACGGGGGCTTGTAACTGTTCCGTCTTCAGCAACAACCTCTTCATAAACGATAGAGGGAGCTGTTTCAGTGTAAACGAAACCTCCGCAAGCAGCCTTTGAGCCGAGAGCTGAGAAGTAGTAGTCAGAGCCTTCATAAACAGGGAAAGAAAGGAAACCGGTTGATTCTGTAGAGATAGCCTTCTCAAAACCGGCAGCTTCCCATGGCATAGCAGGCTTAGTCTGGCCGGGGATATCTTCCATGACACCGGAGAACTGCATATTCTCATCATCCTTTACAGTCGGATTAGTGTCTGAAGCTACGATTTCACCTGTAACTTTATTCTTCCAAAGTTTAACGCCGTTTGCGTCAACAGACTGCTTTGTAGCGGGGATAAGATACTTGGATGCATCGGGAGCGTTAAAGTCGATGTAGCCGTCACCGTCGTCAGGCATAGCGTAATAGATCTTCTGGCTGCCGTCAGACCAACCGAGGCTGTAAACGATAGCACCGGTTGTGCCTTCGAATACGAGATACTGCTTGTTAGGATTCAACTTAGTGAATACTGTCATGTAACCATCCTTTGCGGCTGTCATCTTGAACACAGCACCTGCAGTCATCACACCAGCCTCGAAGCTTACGAATGTCGGGTTTGCATTACCTACAGCACCGCTGCCAAGCTGAATAGCCTCACCGTTAACAGTGACGTTACGATAAGTCTTATAGGAAGTTGTGGAACCCCAGCTATCCGCGTAAGCAAGCCCGAAGCTACCAGCCTCGTTCTCAAGGATGGTTACAGGTTCGATGTCAGTTTTAGTTGAGCTGAGACCTACAGCCTCGAGCTCCTCGTTAGTTGCGAGACCTACGATGACCTGCGCGTTAGCCATACCTGCGAATGCAGCGGCTGCAAGAAGAAGTAATGATTTTTTCATCTTAGATTAATTAAAAGTTAGTATTATGTTTCGATTGGTGGGTGGGGCGGATGATCCGCCCCACTCCGTCTTTATTGTCTGTGGCCGACGAATTCAAAATTATAGATAGTCTCCTTGTGCTTGATAACTACAGCGACACTATAATTGAAAGTGACATCTCCCTCAGGAGTTACCTTGCCCGTGAATGTAAATCCAAACGGATTTAAAGCATATACATTCCAGAAAGATAATACACCCGAGCTAAGTCTCGACACATTGCATGCGGAAGTCTCAGCCTTAGCTCCCAGATTGACAGCCTTAGTATCATCTGAGACGATGGAGACATTAGCAACATTGTTGCCAAGATCCTCGCTGTTGGAGAATGTAAGCGTTCCAGTAGCCGAAGCGACCTCGCCCGTAACGGTATTGGTGCTCGTCCAAGTTCCGCTATAAGTGCCTGCGATGAGTTGCTCGGCATGGTCAAGACCTCCTGTAGGAGGGATTTCCTCATTTTTGCCTGTGCAGGCAGACAGGCCAAGCATCAAGCAAAGACAGAAGAAAATTGATTTATATAACGTTTTCATTTTCGTTTGTTTTGCAAAATTAATATCCGGGGTTCTGGTCGGCTGAGCTTATGCCTTTGTTGGAGTCGATCTCATACTGCGGAATCGGACGATACCACTTAATTTCTCCGGCAGCGTTACTCATGTCGCCCACAGTCTTCATGAAGCGGCTGAACTCAAGGTTGTAGCGAACAAGCTGCTTTGTACGACGAAGGTCGAAATAGCGGGTACGCTCGGCATAACATTCACGTGCGCGCTCATCCAGAATCAGATCAAGAGGAACGAACGAGAAGTTTGCGCTTGTCACGTAAGGAGCCTCATAGGCACCGAACGATGCGAGTTCAGGAGCACCTGCACGCTTGCGGACTGCATTGATATACTTGAGAGAATTGGCCTGATCCCCTGCGAGAAGATATGCCTCAGCCGCTACAAGATACATTTCGCTCACATGGAGCAAAGGAATATCGCGATAGTCCTGTCCTCCTGTAACGTTAGCTGCTGACGGGTCATCATATTTTGTCACACATGTTCCGTTGTTGGCGGATTCGCGAATGAAGTCTGTATAAGGGATGGTCTTCTTAGAAGGCATCGTACCATTCGTATTGAACTCCCACTTAGTCACAGTCTCGCCGGTTATAATAGCTGCAAACGGCTCGTTGACACCATAAGTGTTTACGGCAAACTTCTTAAGGATGCGTCCGTCAGCAATCATCTGGCGGATATCAGCCTCGGCCTCAGCTGTTGTGGTTGCAGGCGGATAGATCCTCATGGCGATGGGAAGATTCTTCTGCTCCTCAGGAGTACAGTTATACCATGCCATATAGCCTTGAGTACCCCACTCTGCATTCTTAGTTTCGGGATTAATTGGTGCGTTGTAGAAGAACGTCATGAATGTACCCTCAAAGCGGGTGTCCCCTTTCTCAAACAGAGAAGCGGCCTTCTGAGAACAGCAGTTTGTACCACCGCCGCCGGTTCCCTTCTGTCCTGTCTGAACGCAATTACTGTAATAGGCCATGTAATTGTTCATCAGAGAGTGGCCGTTGCCGTTGATATTACCAGGGAAGCCCTGTTTGTCATACTGGGCCGAGAAAATCTCCTCGGCGTTTCCTTCATTGTTCCACGCCCACTTCTCTGAGAACGACATTGTGAGCTGGATACCCATGATAGCCTTTTCAGCCCATGACACAGCCTGTTTGAAGAATTTAGTGTCATTGACGGTGTATGTGCCAGCGACAGCATTTCCGAGCGCCGTATCAAGATCCCAGCCTGCAGCCAGCGCTATCTTGGCTGCCATAGCCGCCACGGCCTGTTTACTTGCGACGCCGGTATGGCTCTGTTCAGGAAGCGGAGAATTATTATAGAGATCCTCACACTCAGCGAGCATATTGGCGTAGCACTCATCAAGCGGGGTCCTCGGGAAGTCATTCTCGGCAGACTGAATATATTCCGTCACATATGGCACGGCACCGAACTGCTGCGTCAGATAGTAAAAACCGAGAACTCGGATGAAGCGACCCTCAGCTGCCAGTTCCTCATTATCACCTGCATAGTGGATGAGGCAGTTGGCGCGATTGATCATATACATCACGTTTTCGTAGTATGACTTAACGGTACCGTTCTCGGGAGTGACCGTAAACATGGAGAAGATACCATCGTCGGCACTACGGGGATTGATGAAAAGGTCGCCGGCCTGATCAAGCATGTCTATGTGAGTGGCGATCCAGCGCACTCTGTTGTAGACCACCGGACGTATATCCTCCGGATGCTCTGCGAAATAGGTATCCGCATCATCAGGATTCGAAAGATTCTTCGAATCAAGGAAGTCAGAGCATCCTGTCAAGAGAAGAGCGCTGCCTAATCCTAAGAAATAATATTTGATATTTTTCATAATTAGCCTTAATCAAGTGATTAGAAAGTAATATGGGCACCGAACTCATAAGTCACTACACTCGGACCGTCGTTCTTGTTGGATGCTGTAGCCCATTCCGGGTCGAAGCCTTTATACTTTGACCATACGAAGGGATTCGTGATATTGACGTAAAGCCTCAGCTTGCTGCAACCGAACTTCTCAGTGATCGCGCGTGAGAAATCATATCCGAGAGAAACGTGCTGCACCTTCCAGAACGAACCGTCGGTCACCTGCTTAGCGTTGTACTTATTGTCATTGTTGTTATATCCGAAGTAAGAAGCAGCCGGGCCAAGGCCGTCGTTGCCACCGGCGTTCACGAGAGGCCAGCTTCCATAATGGGTCTGAGTCTGATATACGGGGTTGATGAGGGTTCCGTCCGCACGCACGCCATCGCAGTCGAGAAGCATGCCGGCAGGAATGTAGTTGTCCATCATGACCTTACCGCGGCCACGGTCGTGCCAGTCAAACCAGTCGCCCGCCATAAAGGGAGACACAACCTTGAATCCCATCTTGGTATAGATAGAGAACCCGAAGTCAATCGAGCCGCCATTCTTGGGAAGACGATAAGTTAGATTCGAAGTGATGGCACCTGTAATCTTAGGATTGCTGTTATAGATGACACGGTCTTCGTCTGTCCACTGGCCGTCACCGTTTACATCACGGATAATCGGCTGACCTTCTGCCTGACCATAGCAAGTGTAGTAGTAATCACACTCACGCACTGTCTGTCCGGGAGTGAATCCCTTATCAATCGCAATCTGATGGTTGGGAACCGTCATATTTCGGTCGGAAATGATTCCGTCCCAGGCGTAGGCATACGCGTTATTGACAGGACTTCCAATAAAGAGGCTTCCGCCGGGGCCATCTATGATCTGATCCGAAATACCATTGATCTGAAGCACCTTATTGTCGTTGTGAGAAAGATTGAGTGATGTGGTCCATGTCCAGTCACGTGTATCGATGTTAGTAGTGGTGATACTGAACTCAACACCGGTATTTCTTACAGATCCAATATTGGTGTAGACCTTTTCATAACCAGTCTCCATCGGAAGAGGCATATCGTAAAGAAGCTCCTTAGATGTCTTATGATACCATTCAATGCTACCGATGATTCGGTTGTTGAGGAAACCATAGTCAAGACCGATGTTGTACTCATGAGAAGACTCCCACTGAATCTTCTTGTCTACAATACCTGAGGGATAATAACCATCGACATAATTGCCACCGAACGGGTAGAGATATTCATACTTCGAGTTGGTAGCTACCGCCACCATGGTCTGATACTCACCTACACCACTGTTGTTACCGGTCACACCATAGCTTGCACGAAGCTTAAGATTGTTAAGCCACCACTTCTGTAGGAAAGACTCCTCAGCGATGTTCCAACCGAGAGCGAACGACGGGAAGCAACCCCAACGATATCCGGGTGCGAATTTCGAAGAGCCATCCCAACGCACAGTTGCAGTAACCATATAACGGCTCTTCCATGCGTAGTTGGCGCGAACCGCAACGGACTCCATGGTCTCCTCCTTAAAATTGGAAGCTGCGCTATACTTACCGGACTCTCCCGTAGCGAGATTCCACCATTTTGTAGACTCCAGCGGGTTGACAGCGCTCTCGTCATATTTCTCCACATTGCTCTTCTCTGCAGAGTAAAGAGCCATTGCGTTGATGCTGTGATCACCAAAGCTGCGAACATAACTCAGGACATTGTCCCAAGTATAGCCATAGCTGGTGTAGTTGGTGACCGAAGCATTGCGGTCGTCATTGTCGACCCATGTCTGTCCAGTCTGCGGATTTGTAAAGCCCACATATTTACCATTACGATATGATGAATATGTAGGAGATACAGTTGTCTTGAAGCTCAATCCGTCAATGATGTTGAACTGCGCGTAGATGTTGCCGAGCATTCTATATGTGCGGCGCTTCTCCGATGAGTTCTTCATTCGGTCGAGAGGGTTGATGAAGTCAGAGAACTGGTTTGCATCGGTACCGAGTGTAGCCTTATTACCGGGGAAGTGAACTGTATTGCCGTCCTCGTCGTAAGGGATCATGAAGGGATTCACTCGGTAGGCCTGCGCGATAGCGTCGCTGTCGGCATAGGTATTGTTGATCATTGCGAGATTGAAATTGAATCCGGCGCTGATCACCTTATTCAGTTTAGCGTCTACACTGCCCTTGAAGGAATATGTGCTCTTGCTATCGCCCTTATATGTACCGTCTACATTCTCATAACCGAGACCGAAATGGTAGTTTACCTTATCACCGGCACCGGATACAGATACATAATGGTTCTGCTGATGGCCGTCCTGTGTCACGAGACCGGGCCAGTAATAAGTAGCATTGTTAGCAAGCATCTCCTTCATTATGTAGGGAGAGGTGATGTCGCCCTGCGCCTGCTGAAGAAGAGCCTGACCGATACCCATAGCGGAGGGAAGAGCTCCGAAAGTAGTCTGCGGCTCCCAAGCCGTCACGCCACCGGTAGGCTGGGTAAACTTCTGGAAACGGTAGCGATACCACTGGTCGCCATCCATGAACTGAGGCATACGCGCTATACGGCTTACACCATAATATCCATCATAAGAAATCGTCGCCTTAGTACCCCTGTCTACATTGGCACCGCTCTTGGTGGTGATAAGAATCACACCGGCAGTAGCACGAGAACCATAGATTGCGGTAGAAGATGCATCTTTCAAAACATCGACACGTTCGATATCCTGAGGATTAAGGAATGAGATATCGCCAGTCTGCACACCATCCACAACATATAGAGGCTTCACACTGGAGTTAATAGAAGACTTACCGCGAATCTCCACGCTGATATCACCGTTCGTACGACCGGTAGCCTTTGTAATGCTTACACCAGGAACAGTACCCTGCATAGCCTCAAGTACTGAAGCAGAACCCTTGGCAGTGATCTGGCCTGCGTCAACCACAGATACAGAACCTGTAAGGTCTGACTTCTTGATCTGGCCGTAACCTACTACGACGAGTTCGTCAAGGGCCTTGGAGTCCTCACTCATAGTTATGTTGATCTGCGTGCGTCCCTTGACCTCTACGGTCTGCTGGGCGTAGCCAATGTAGGAGAACACCAGCTTACCCTTTGAGGGGACGTTCTTAAGGGCATAATTGCCGTCAAAATCGGTTGCCGTACCGTTGGATGTTCCCTCAACCATAACGGTAACGCCGATGAGTGGTTCGCCCTGATCGTCGAGCACCGTACCGGACACGTCGATGTTCTGTGCGAACGCGGGAATCGCCATCAGGATGGCGACCAAGGTTGCAAACACCTTCCTCAGAGGGGAGAGGGTTGCGCCCTTTTCTCGTTTCGATGTTAGTTTAATTTTGGTCATAATACATTTTATGATGTTTATTTTCAATAAATTCACTCTTATCGATCATAAACCTGAGTTTTCAGGAAGTTACGATTTTTAAT
>JAIDTS010000290.1 GCA_029060585.1 Muribaculaceae bacterium | reverse complement strand
ACCGTCAAGCTGACCGCTGAAAGCTGATCGCTGATAGCTGATCGTTGATAGCTGATGGCTGATGGCTGATAGCTGATAGCTGATAGCTGATAGCTCATCTCCCCAGCGCTCCGGTGACTTTGCTCAGATACGTATGGCAGAGCCTGATTCCTATCTGCGCGTCGATCACTTCCGATTTCGCCTGAAGCCATGCCGTCTGGGCAGCCATTACGTCGTCGGTCGTCATCACGCCCTCCTTGAAGGCATACTGCGCGTTCTGAAGGTTCTCCTGAGCGCTCTTCATGTTGCTCTGCGTCATGCTGTAGGTCTTGAATGCTTCGTTGTAGCTGTACTGTGCCTGGCTCACCTGCAGGTTGACCTTCTCTTCCATGTCCTCAAGAAGAAGTTTCTGTGCTGCGGTCTGCGATTTCGATGCGCGGTATCTGTTGTAGTTCCCTCCCCAGTGCCAGAGTGGTACGGTCAGCATGGCTCCTACTGAGAAGCCGCCGCCGAATTTCTTCTCAAATCCGTCTATTACATTGGGGTTGGAGAAACTGTATGCGCCGAATGCCTCGATTTTCGGAAGCATCGAGGCGAGCGATAGGTTTTCCTTGCTTTTCATGAGGTCGATGCTCTTGCGCAGCACGTCCAGGTCTGCGCGGTGTGCGTAGACGTCTTCCATGTTGGTGCTCGGCATCGTCATGTCGGCTTCGAGATTCTCCGACGCTTCGTCCGACAGTGTCATCTGTGTGTCTATTGGAAGTCCGCATATCTGGGCCAGGGCCATGCGTGAGAGCGAGAGCCCGTTGTCTACCTTCGTCAGCATTATGCACGCTTCGTTGTATTTTACCTCTACGTTCAGTACGTCTGATTTTGTGGCTACGCCTTCCTCCTTCATGTCGATTACGCTCTGCCTTAGGGAGTCTACGAGGTTGACGAAACTTTGCGCGAGGTTTCTCTTCTCTACGAGTGAAACCACCTGCCAGTATGCCTCGTCCACACTCAGCATCACGTCCTGCTCGGCCTGCTCCTTCAGCGAGCGCGCTATGCTTTCGCCGTGCTTGGCTATCTGGTTGAGTGCGCGGATCGAGCCGCCCAGATAGATGGGTTGCGTGAGGGTGAAAGCCCCGAAGAAGACGTTTCGCGTGTCAAATTTCATGGCTTCCTTAGGGATGACGGCCACTTCCGTCGGTATAGGCTGCCCGTTGGCCGGGTTGGTGACGGGCTTGCCGTCCGCCCCCATAAGAATGTTGTAGTTGTAGCTCATGGTCTTGGGGTCGAAGGTCATGGTAGGTAGCTTTGCGTCCTCTCCCAAGAGGGATATCTGATGCTGGTTGTGCATGTAGCCTCCCGAGAAGTCTATCCCGGGTAGGTAGGCCGCCTTGGCCGCGTCGCGCAGATAGCCAGCGCCTCTGATGTTTTCTTCTGCTATACGGATGGCCTTGTTGTTGTGAAGGGCCATGTTGCGGCAGCTGTCGAGCGTAAAGGCTCCCTGAGCCAGTGCGCAGGCCGCTGTAGCCGTGGCGAATATGCTTAGCAATATCTTTTTCATTGCCGTCTATAGTTTAAGGAATCTTTGCGTTTTTTAGAATAAATACAATGTATAAGTAATACAATCAACTCTCCGAAAAGTTTGAATCTCCGACCCTAAGAACCCTTAAGTCACCTGACCACTTAACCTCCTAACCCTTTAAACTTTTAAACTTTTACCCCGATTTCATTTGCAAATCAGCGTTTTTTTTTCTAACTTTGCACGATAAATCCGCTCTGCTCGGCGGAGCCGCTTCCCGCATCCTTGGATTCGGAAGCTTTTGTTTCGTATTAATCAACTACTTACAGTATAATTTCAGAATGGCAACATTAGAGAAAATCAGAAGCAAATCAGTCATGCTGA
>JAIDTS010000029.1 GCA_029060585.1 Muribaculaceae bacterium | reverse complement strand
GTTGACTACGAAGGAGACATCTCCAGCGTATATTCAAGATACCTCGGCAGAAAACAATGCTTCAGTTCGCAGCGACATGATCTCGGAATATCTTTTTATCCATTTGAAAGGCTTCAGCTAATGCTGAAATCATCATTTATCCGGAAGGAGATAGAAGACAACCGTTACAGATCGTTGTCTTTATTTGACGCAAAGGCCGTCTATAAAATCAAAAAGATACGTCTTACCGGAGAGATACGGAATATCCTCAACCAAAAGAGTTATTCATATACGATATTCAGTGGACTGGACCGATTCATCTTCGTCTAGTAGCTCAGGTGACGTGAGTTCATCCTATCGTTGGAGTATCATTTATAGATTTTCGAGGGAAATAGTAGGATTTAACTATTTTTTTATTAATTTTGCACACAAAATCTATACATACCCCTCGGATATGAACTACACGATTATCGACTTCATCTCGCTCCTCGGTTCAGTCTGCCTCTTCCTCTACGGCATGAAGGTGATGAGCGAAGGCCTGCAGAAGGTTGCGGGTGACCGCCTGAGAAATATCCTCGGCATCATGACCAAAAACCGTGTGATGGGAGTCATCACCGGTATCATCATCACCGCTCTTATCCAGAGTTCCAGCGCCTCGACTGTAATGGTGGTCAGTTTCGTCAACGCCGGACTTATGTCGCTGGCCCAGTCAATGGCAGTCATCTTCGGAGCAAACGTAGGCACCACGGTCACCACCTGGATCATCTCGGCATTCTCTTTTGAAGTCAACATATCCGACTACAGTATCCTCCTCCTTGCCATCGGCGTGCCGATGCTATTCATGAAGAAAAGCACCTATAAGTCATTGGGTGAGTTCATTATAGGTTTCGTATTCCTCTTCATGGGTCTCGACCTCATCAGCCAGTATGTTCCAGACCTGAAGAGCAATCCCGAAATGCTGCAGTTCCTCTCCAAATACACCTCTCCCGGCTATGGATCGGTACTTGTCTTCTTCTTAGTCGGCATTATCCTGACCATGGTTGTACAGAGTTCGGCAGCCACCTTCGCAATAACCTTGATCATGTGCTCGCAGGGATGGATCTCATTCACCCTCGGCTGCGCAATCATCCTTGGCGGCAACATCGGTACTACCATCACCCCGATCCTTGCCGCACTCAGCGGTAATCTCGCGGCAAGACGAACGGCCATGGGGCACGTCCTCTTCAATGTATTGGGCTCCATAATAGTGCTCTGCATATTCCATCCGTTCATGAATCTTGTGGCAGACATCTCATATTGGTGTTGCGGCATCAATCCGCTCGACATCGACGCCGCCATGGATGCAAAAATGGCAAACTCCACACTTCTTGACCCGGCAGGTGGACTGACATCAAAGGCACAGGCGGCCGTAGCCTTCGGCCTTGCGATGTTCCCGACAGTATTCAACGCCTGCAACCTTCTGGTGATGATATGGTTCACCAAACAGTATGTCCAGATCGTATGCTGGATCATGCCCGCCAAGCATAAGGACGAGGAGGAGGAATTCTCACTCAAATACATCAACCACGGTCTTCTGCAGGCTTCAGAGCTCAACATCACCCAGGCACAAAAGGAGATCGAGGTATATGGACAGCGAGTCGGCCGTATGCTCGGGATGGCGGAAGAGATCGTACATCTGAAATCAGACGATTCCAAATATTCAGAGGTATATTCACGCCTTGAGAAATACGAGGACATCTCAGACAAGATGGAGATAGAGATTGGCAACTATCTCAACAGGGTTTCAGAAGGACGCCTCTCCCCCAACGGCAAGATGCGCATAGCCGGAATGCTCCGAGTCATCAGCGAGATTGAATCAATCGCCGACTGCTGCTTCAATGTGGCCAAGACCACACAGCGCAAGCTGCAGAACAGCGTGAAGTTTCCCGAGAATATAGAAAAAGAGGTAGACCATATGTTCAGTCTCGTAGATAAAGCCATGGAGAATATGCTGAATATTCTCAAGGAAATGGAAAATCCCGACGAGTCTAAGATCATCAAGGCCTATAACATCGAACGTGAGATCAACAACTACCGCAACCAGCTTCGCGACACCAATATCGCCAACATCAATGACCATCAGTATGATTTCCAGGACGGTATCTTCTTCATGGACCTCATCGGCGAGGCCGAGAAGATGGGCGACCAGATAATCAATGTGGTGGAAGGCGTGAAACATCAATTCCGCGAGGACACGGTATGATTCGACCAATGATCCATGGCATCTGAGAGGTATTGCGTAATAATGTGCGGAGGGGCCGGAACACGATTCTGGCCATTCAGCCGTGAATCACGTCCGAAGCAATTCATAGACTTCTTCGGAACGGGCCAGACCCTGCTTCAGATGACCGTAGACCGTGTGCGTCGGTTGGTTCCGGAAGAACATATCATACTTCTTACCAACGAGCAGTATGCCGATACGATAAGGGAGCAGCTGCCCGGCATATCTCCGGAGCATATACTTCTCGAACCCGCAAGACGCGACACGGCGCCAGCTGTGCTCTGGGCGGCACACCATATCGCGGCACGTGCCCCGGAAGCATCGTTCGTCACGCTTCCGTCAGACCATGTGATTCTGAGGGAAACGGATTTTCAGGAGGCACTTAGAAACGGATTCGAATTCGTGGAGCATGCCGACCGTCT
>JAIDTS010000289.1 GCA_029060585.1 Muribaculaceae bacterium | reverse complement strand
GACGGAGGACAGCGCGACTACTCCGACTTCGAGGATAAACGTGTATGGCTGTTTAACGTCGACACGCAGGAAAGCAAGGAAGTCGGTAAAGTATTATTCTGGAAAAAGCAGAGTGACTTTGTAAACGAGGCTAACGGTAAAAATAACACAGGCAGTGATGTATGGAGCGTTGATTTTCCACAGACTGAACCGGGCCGTTACCGTCTTGTTGTGGAGGATGTGGGCTGCAGTATGGATTTCGATGTAAGCCCTGACGTATATTTCGAGCCCTACAAGACTTCGCTGCGAGGTTACTACTATATGCGCCTCGGAGAGAAACCACGGCCCGACATAGTCCCAATACCGCGTCAACCGGCCTTCATTCCCGGCGATGATCCTTCCGATCTGAAGATCTACATTACCGACCTGCACCCCTGGAGCGAAGACTGGAAGAAGCTACATGGAGATGTATGGGACGAACCACATTTCAAGCTTGCGGACGAATCCATATTCAACAGTCATCGGGTAGAGGGTAACAAGGTCAACGACAATGTCAAGGGTGGACATAGTGACGCGTTCGACTGGGACCGGCATCTTGCTCATGTCAGCAATATCTACGACCTTCTTTTGCCTTGCGTTCTTTCGCAGGGCGCTGTCATTGACGACAACCTCGGCATTGCAGAGAGCGGCAACGGACTGCCCGACCTCATCGATGAAGCCCGCAACGAAGTGGATTTCTTCCTCAGCATCCGCGACGGAGAAGGCTATAGCCAGGGTGTGACCAATCCTACACGCGACTGGAAGGTGATGTATCAGGCAGGCTGCACCACTATGGCAGCCTGGGCTAACGCCGCCAACTGCGCGATGCTTGCGGAGTGCCTTAGACTTAGCGGCAATTCCGAGCTGGCAAAATACTATACAGATGAAGCGATCAAGGCATATGAATATGCCTCAAAGCAGCCTGACAGCCAGCTCAATGACACCCAGCATATAGGCGACGGTGTGATGCGCGGCCTTGACTTCAAGAATATGGCCGCTGCCTTCCT
>JAIDTS010000288.1 GCA_029060585.1 Muribaculaceae bacterium | reverse complement strand
ACCAGACCGCTATGCAGAACATCACGCCGCTCCTTTCCGAGCACAGCGCCAATCTCCTGCTTAACGAGGCTCTTTTCCAAAGAATAAAGCAGGTCTATGACAACCGCGACCGCGAAGAGGGCTTGACTCCTGAAGAGAAAAGGCTCATCACAGAGACCTACGCTTCGTTTGCCGACAACGGTGCAGCCCTTCAGGGTGCCGACCGTGAGAAATATCGCAAGCTCACTGCGGAACTCAGCGACCTTAACCTGAAATTCTCACAGAATGTCACCAACGGCATGAAGGATAAGGCGCGCCGAATGTGGATCACTGAAGAAGAAACTTCAGGACTTCCTGAGTCAATAAAGGCAGCAGCAAAAGCAGAGGCTGACGCGGCGCTTGCAGAAGAAGGGAAGAGCAATGACGAAGGTCTATATCTAATTACGGTCTTCGCACCGTCCTACGGACCTTTCATGAAATATGCCGACAACCGCGCGCTTCGCGAGAAGCTTTATCGCATTTATGGGTCGCGCAATATGGAAGGTGAGTACTCCAACATTGAGATTCTCAAGGATATCGCTAATGTAAGACTGGAAATCGCAAAACTTCTCGGACATAAGAACTTTGCTGAATATCAGCTCGGCCACACTATGGCCGCGAATCCGGCAAACGTCATGGAATTCCTCGGCAATCTAAAGGACTCATATACGGAGCCGATGCGTAAGGAGATAGCTGAGGTTCAGGAGTTCGCCCGTAAGACCGAAGGCCCTGACTTCATTCTGATGCCTTGGGACTACTCATATTGGTATGATAAGCTTAAGAATGAGAAGTATGCCTTCAACGACGAGGACATGAAGCCATATTTTGAGCTTAACAATACGATTGACGGTGTGTTCGGCCTCGCCACCAAGCTCTATGGCTACACCTTCAAGCGCAATAAGTCTATTCCTACATACCATCCGGATGCCGAGGCTTTTGAGGTCTTTGACAAGGACGGAAATATTCTTGGTGTGCTTTATACCGATTTCTATTATCGTCCCGGCAAGGGTTCAGGTGCCTGGATGACAGAATTCAATACCGAGACCAAAGACGACGAAGGTAACCGCAATGTGCCTGTCATATCTATCGTCATGAATTTCTCCAAGCCGGTCGGAAATGACCCTGTGCTTCTAACTCCCGGAGAAGTGGAGACTTTCCTGCATGAGTTCGGACATGCCTTGCATGGACTTAGCTCGCAGGCTAAATATGCAAGTCTCAGCGGCACCAACGTCTATCATGACTTCGTAGAGCTCTTCTCTCAGTTTAACGAGAATTATCTTACGGAGCAGAAATTCCTCGATACGTTCGCCAAACATTACAAGACAGGCAAGAAGATGCCTAAGGAGCTTATCGATAAGTTTGTCGCGGCGTCGCAGTTCGGGGCGGCCTACCGTTGCATGCGCCAGCTCGGTTTCGGATACATAGACATGGCTTACCATATGATTGAGGATCCGCTTCGTGCTTCGCAGGATATCGCAGTATTCGAAGGTGAGGCAATGGAGCCGGTGAAGGTTTTCGATATGGTAGACGGTTGCCTTACATCTCCGCAGTTCGGACATATCTTCTCCGGAGGATATGCGGCAGGATACTACGGCTACAAATGGGCCGAGTCGCTTGATGCGGATGCATTCGCGGCATTTCAGGAAAACGGTATCTTCGATAAGAAGACTGCCGATAAATTCCACAAGATGCTCGAATCAGGTGGCACTGTCGATCCGATGGAACTTTATATTGAATTCCGTGGGAAAAAACCGACAGTCGATGCTCTGCTGAAGCGAGATGGAATCGTTAAGTAAGAAAAGAATAAAGTATGCGGACGGTGGAAATCGTCCGCATTTTTTATGAGTCGATTAAAGAGAAGAAGCCGGAACTCTCGCATAAGCTTGAGTTCCGGCTTCGCATATTGGGAAATATTATTAAGTTCTGATTATTCTCCGAGGTAGCTCTTCAGGAGTTTGCTCTTCTGTCCTTTGAGTCTGCGGATTGCCTTTTCCTTGATCTGACGCACACGTTCACGTGTGAGGTCGAACTTGGCGCCGATTTCTTCAAGTGTCATTTCCTGGCAGCCGATTCCGAAAAACATCTTGATGATCTCGCGCTCGCGGTCGTAGAGCTGACGAAGCGCGCGGTCTACTTCTTTCGAGAGTGATTCCTGAGTAAGCGACGCGTCCGCCGAAGGACTGTCGTCGTTGGGAAGTACGTCGAGAAGCGAGTTGTCTTCTCCCTCTACGAAAGGAGCGTCTACGGAGATATGACGTCCGCTGACCTTGAGCGTGTCGGAAATCTTGTCTACCGGAATGTCCAGGCGTTCTGCAAGCTCCTCCGGAGAGGGGCGACGCTCGTTTTCCTGTTCGAATTTTGATAGCTCCTTGCTGATTTTATTCAGCGATCCTACCTGGTTGAGGGGAAGACGCACGATACGGCTCTGCTCTGCAAGGGCCTGAAGGATTGACTGGCGAATCCACCATACAGCATAGGAAATGAATTTGAAACCTCTTGTCTCGTCGAATTTCTGGGCAGCACGGATAAGACCCAGATTCCCTTCGTTGATAAGGTCGGGAAGGCTCAGTCCTTGATTCTGGTACTGCTTTGCCACCGACACTACGAAACGTAGGTTGGCCTTGGTGAGTTTCTCAAGGGCTGCGTGGTCACCTTTCTTGATGCGCTGTGCAAGCTCGACTTCCTCCGCAACCGAGATGAGCTCCTCACGGCCTATCTCCTGCAGATATTTGTCGAGCGACGCGCTTTCGCGATTGGTTATTGACTTAGTTATCTTTAATTGTCTCATATGTAAGCTTACACAAATTATTGCAAAGTTAATGAAAAATTTTGGATTATGCAAGTTTTTAGGATTAAAACTTACATAAGTAAAACGAAAAAGAAACGCGTCCGGTTTCTCTCGGGCGCGTTTCTTTCATTTATTTAACGTTGTTGAGTCCTGAAATCATTCAGCAAGGTTGACTGCGTAATAGCCCTTCTTCCCGTTGGGATAGATGCCCTTTAGGATCATTACCTTGTCTTCGTTGGAATCATCCTTCATTATTCTGTTGTAGATATTCTCCACATCCTCGCTTGAGCGCACAGGACGGTCGTTGATCTCGATGATGATGAAGCCGTCCTTTACACCGGCGTTCTTGAAGGGGCCTCCCTTGAGCCCGGTCACTTTCACGCCGTTGCTGATGCCCAGCTCCTTCAGGGTGTCGCTGTTCAGCTTCATGAAAGCGCATCCTACCTCCGAGAAGTCTCCTTTCTTAGTGATGGCCGTGTCGCCCTGGGTGTTGCGAAGTGTAGCCTTCTTGGTGATCTTCTTGTTGTCGCGGTAGTATGAAACTGTTATCTCCTGACCGGGACGGTATTTGGCGAGCTGCTCGTGAAGTTCTGGAAGATTCTTTATGTCGGTGCCGTTGATGGCTACGATTACGTCGTCTTCCTGAAGATCGAGTTCCTTTGCGGTGCTTCTGTCGGCCACTCCGGCCACGAGGACTCCGGACTTGGTGGCTGTGATGCCCTTTTCTTTGGCTATTTCCGACGTAAGGTCGGCCACTGTGATGCCGAGTACAGCGCGTTGCACTGTGCCGTATTCTCGCAGGTCTGCTACTACCTTAGCCATGATGGTCGTAGGAATCGCGAATGAGAACCCGGTGTAAGATCCGGTGTTGGAATAGATCGCTGCGTTGATGCCCACGAGCTCTCCGTTAAGGTTTACGAGTGCGCCTCCCGAGTTGCCCGGATTCAGAGCTGCGTCGGTCTGGATGAATGCCTCGATGCCCATCTTGTTGCGACGGTGTGAGTCGGCTCCCAGGCTGCGGGCCTTTGCGCTGACGATACCTGCCGTCACTGTCGAGTTGAAACCAAACGGGTTGCCTACCGCAAGAACCCATTCCCCAAGACGTAGTGTTTCGGAATCACCGACCTTGATGGCCTTGAGTCCTTTAGCTTCGATCTTGATAAGGGCAAGGTCGGTGGACTCGTCGGTGCCGATCACGCGCGCTTCATATGTGGAATTGTCGTTGAGGAGCACTTCGAGGCTGTCTGCACCGTCTACCACATGGTTGTTGGTCACTATATATCCATCTTCGCTCAGGATTACTCCGGAGCCGAGTCCGCTCTGTACAGGTTCGCTTTTCTTCTGGCGCGGCTGCTGTTGCGGTTGTTGGCGTTGCTGCGGTCCGAAGAAGAAGTCGAACATTCCGAAGGGATCCATATAGCCTCCCTGCTGTCCGCCATATTGCTGACTGCGGTCGACGAAGCTTTTGATGCACACGACTGAATTGACAGTGCTTTCAGCTGCTTTCGTGAAGTCTGTCTCGAATGAAGGAGCTCTTGAGATGGTTATGAACTCAGGCTCGTTGTCCTGTGAGTGGTTGGTGTTAGTGAAGGTATTGGAATAGACCATACCTGCAGCCGGAATCATAACGGCTGCCGCTGTCACTGCTACAAGATACTTTACTTTCATTTGTCGTATTGGTTGGTTTTCTGTTTTTTCAATTGAATCTATGGTGTTGATTGAAGCGTTGCCAGACCCTGCAGAAGCCTTGCACATCGCTTTACAATCATTAAACAACAAATATGACTCCAATAGTGCCGTTAGGTTTATCTTTTTAATTATATTTAATATAAGCGATATTTAATTGAAAAAATCATTAAAATTCTTTGAAAAATTCTTACAATTGAGTAAATTTGCGTTATGAAACGAAAATTGCTCCATATTTTCATGCTGTTCATGATGGCGACCCTTGTGGTGTCGCTGCCTTCTTGCCGGTCGGCTAAAAAGGCTGACAGTTCATTCTATGAAACGCAGAAAGGCGGACATAGGAAGGGTCGGCATAAGGAGGACAGAAAGGGAAAAGACGACAGTAATCTTCCGAAGTCAAACAATAAGATAGTGAAAGAGGCCTACGGATGGCTGGGAACTCCCTATGGCTACGGCAAGGCGGAGAAAGGTAAGGCATGCGACTGTTCCGGTCTGGTCATGAGCGTCTATGAGAAGGTGACAGGAGTAAAGCTGCCGCGCAACAGCGCCCAGCAGCAATCCTTCTGCCGCAGCATCAAGAAAAAGGACGTCCGGGTAGGAGACCTCTGTTTTTTCGCTACCGGCAAGGATCCGGATAGAACTTCGCATGTAGGGATAATGGTGGATGACACGAATTTCATACATTCATCTACCTCGAAGGGAGTAGTGGTCTCAGACATCACACAGCCCTATTGGGTCAAGACCTTCAAAGGTTTCGGCCGGGTTCCCGATCCATAACCTATCTATCCTCACAAACTTCAATACCCGACAACTCGACAACTTGACAACCCTAATACTACAATGCCACAATTTACACATCTGCATGTACATTCACAATATAGCCTGCTCGACGGAAAGGCGTCGATTCAGGAACTCGTAGACCGCTCGATAGAGCTCGGGATGCGGGGCATCGCCTTGACCGACCATGGAAATATGTTCGGAATAAAGGAGATGTGGAATTATGTCCAGAAGAAGAATTCAGGACTTCCTGACGATCAGAAATTCAAGCTCATCATCGGATGCGAGATGTATGTGGCCAAGGATAGGCTCACAGACCGCCGCGACAAAAGCGACAGGGGATACCACCTCATAGTACTTGCCAAAAACTTGACTGGATATAAGAACCTTATCAAGCTCGTCAGCAAGTCCTGGACAGACGGTATGTATTTCAAACCTCGTACAGACCGTGTTGAGCTCGAGGCTCATAAGGAGGGTCTCATAATATGCAGCGCTTGTCTTGGAGGAGAGGTGCCGCAGTTCATTCTCAACGACGATCTTGAGGCCGCCGAGAAGCGGATTCTTTGGTATAAGGAAACTTTTGGCGACGACTATTATCTCGAACTTCAGCGTCATCAGACCAATAAGGAAAACTCCAACCGGGAGGTATATACTGAGCAATGCAAGGTCAATGACGTGCTCGTAGCAATGGCTAGGAAACATGGCATAAAGCTGGTAGCCACGAATGACGTGCATTTCACTTACGAAGACGATGCGGAGGCACACGATAGGCTTATCTGCGTGTCGATGCAGAAGACGTTCAATGAGGCGCGTTTGCATTACACCAAACAGGAATGGCTGAAATCTCCGGAAGAGATGCAGAAGATCTTCAGCGACTTTCCCGAGGCTCTCGACAATACAATGGAAGTTCTGGAAAAGGTGGAATCCTATTCCATCGACCACGCACCGATCATGCCTTTCTTCGAGATCCCAAAGGAATTCGGCACGGAGGAGGAATACCGCTCCAGAATCACGGAGCAGGAACTCTACGACGAGTTCACACAGGATGAGAACGGCAACGTCGTTCTGTCGAGGGAGGAAGGGGAGAAGAAGATAGCTCGCCTTGGTGGATACGATAAATTGTACAGGATTAAATTCGAGGCCGACTATCTCAATAAACTTACAATGGAGGGTGCGAGAAAGATTTACGGCGATCCGTTGCCGGAAGATGTGGCTGAGCGTCTGAACTTCGAGCTATACATTATGAAGACGATGGGATTCCCGGGCTACTTCCTTATCGTGCAGGACTTCATCAACACCGGGCGAAACAAGCTTGGCGTCAGCATAGGCCCGGGACGTGGCTCCGCTGCCGGTTCCGCTGCCGCATACTGCCTCGGCATCACGAGGGTTGACCCGATCAAATACGATCTTCTTTTCGAGAGGTTCCTTAACCCGGACCGTATCTCTCTCCCCGATATTGATGTCGATTTCGATGATGACGGCCGCTATGAGGTGCTTAAGTACGTGACGGAGAAATACGGTGCTGAGAAGGTTGCACATATCATCACGTTCCAGACCATGGCTACAAAGAGTGCCTTGGCCGATGTGGCACGTGTGCTTGAGGTGTCTGTGGCGGAGTCGAACAGGCTTAAGAAACTTGTGCCTGACCGTCTTCCGGAAGTCAACGGAAAGGCTCCGAAGATCAACCTGAAGAACGTGCTCAAATACAATAAGGAGTTCGAAAACGAAACCCACAATCCAGATCCGAGAATCAGGGACACGATCAAGTATGCCACTCAGCTTGAGGGCAATATTCGTGGCACGGGCATCCACGCCTGCGGTGTGATCATCTGCCGCGACGAGATTTCCGACTGGGTTCCTGTCTCTACGGCTACCGATGCGGACGGCACTAAGCAGATCACCACTCAGTATGAAGGAAGCATCATAGAGGACACAGGTCTCATTAAGATGGACTTTCTCGGATTGAAGACTCTCTCAATCATAAAGGAGGCGCTTGCCAATATAAAGGCCTCAAAGGGAATTGACGTTGATATAGACCACATTCCACTTGACGACCCTGCGACCTACAAACTATATTGCGACGGACAGACCACCTCGACCTTCCAGTTTGAGTCGCCTGGCATGCGCACATATCTGCGCCAGTTGCAGCCATCGAAATTCGAAGACCTGATAGCCATGAATGCCCTCTATCGACCGGGACCTATGGATTATATCCCTTCCTTCATCGCGCGAAAGCATGGTCTTGAGCCGATAGAATACGATATCCCGATTATGGAGAAATACCTGAAGGAGACGTATGGCGTCACTGTCTATCAGGAGCAGGTCATGCTCCTTTCGCGTCTGCTCGCCAACTTCACGCGAGGCGAGAGCGATATGCTCCGTAAGGCTATGGGTAAGAAGCAGATCGACAAGATGCAGAAGCTGAAGGTGAAGTTCATGGCCGAAGGCCAGAAAAATGGCCATAAGGCTGAGGTTCTCGAGAAGATTTGGGCCGACTGGGAGAAGTTCGCTTCTTACGCCTTCAATAAGAGCCATGCTACATGCTATAGCTGGGTCGCATATCAGACAGGATATCTCAAGGCTAATTATCCGGCTGAATATATGGCGGGAGTGCTCAGTCGAAACCTCGGTGCAGCCGACAAGCTCAAGGGCATTATGGACGAGTGTATCCGTATGGGCCTCAACGTTATGGGACCGGATATCAATGAATCTGTCGAAAAATTCGGTGTGTCAAAAGACGGAGTCATACGATTCGGTCTGGGAGCTATCAAGGGCGTAGGGCAGAACGCTGTCAACGCCATTATTCAGGAGCGTGACAGTGGAGGCCCATACAAGGATATTTATGATTTTGTGGAGAGGGTCAACCTTTCCGGCTGCAACCGTGCCGCAATAGAAGCGCTTGCTCTTGCTGGAGCTTTTGATAGTTTTGGTATAAAGAGGGAGATGTTGCTGCATCCTATGTTTGACACGACA
>JAIDTS010000287.1 GCA_029060585.1 Muribaculaceae bacterium | reverse complement strand
TAATTCCCAATCCTGAAAAGCAGTTACGATATGATACTTGCACAGACATTCTGGGAATTCCTTTCCGAAAACATCACCACCTTCTGGAACTTTACAGGTTTCGCAAACTGCCAGTATGAGAACCTGATCATGCTTGTGGTTGGATGTTTCTTCGTTTGGCTTGCCATCAAGAAGAACTTCGAGCCCCTGCTTCTTGTTCCGATCGGTTTCGGTATGCTTATCGGCAATATCCCATTTCAGCCCGGTATGGAGATCGGAATTTATGAGCCGGGATCCGTACTGAATATACTCTACAACGGTGTGGAGAAAGGTTGGTATCCTCCACTTATCTTCCTTGGTATCGGCGCGATGACCGACTTCTCGGCCCTTCTTGCCAATCCTAAGCTTATGATTATCGGAGCTTGCGCCCAGTTCGGTATCTTCGGTGCCTACATGCTCGCGCTCCTTATCGGCATGGATCCACTCTCCGCAGGTTGCGTCGCCATCATCGGCGGTGCCGACGGCCCGACAGCTATCTTCACCACCTCTAAACTGAATCCGGCCCTCTTGGGAGCCGTTGCGGTGTCGGCCTACTCCTATATGGCCCTCATTCCGCTTATCCAGCCCCCGTTGATGCGCCTTTTCACCACTGACAAGGAACGCAAGATCAAGATGAAGCCCGCACGTGTCGTTTCTCAGGACGAGAAGATCATTTTCCCGATTGTAGGCCTCATGATGACCTGTTTCATCGTTCCTTCCGGTCTGCCCCTTCTCGGTATGCTCTTCTTCGGAAACTTGCTGCGTGAAAGCGGCGTGACCACCCGTCTCGCTAAGACCGCCAGCAACGCGATGACCGACATTGTGACTATTCTTCTCGGTCTTACGGTCGGTGCGTCCACTCAAGCTGACCTCTTCCTGACGAAGGAGACTCTCTTCATCTTCGCGCTCGGTTTCATTGCTTTCATCATCGCATCTTCGGCTGGTGTGCTTTCAGTAAAGCTTTTCAATCTGATGCTTCCCGAAGGCAAGAAAATCAACCCCCTCATCGGCAACGCCGGTGTGTCTGCAGTACCTATGGCAGCCCGTATCTCAAACAACTTAGGTCTTGAATACGATCCGACCAACTATCTGCTCATGCACGCTATGGGTCCGAACGTAGCCGGTGTGATAGGCAGTGCGGTAGCTGCAGGTGTGCTTCTCGCATTCCTCGGTTAAATTCAGCTTTCTATTAAACTATTTTAACATTAACGGTGTTACTTCCAATAAGTAACACCGTTAAATATTTCAACCAGATGAAGAAATTATTCCCCGCCATGTTTTTGAGTCTGTTGCTGCTCACAGGATGCAGCGTGGCCCAAAATCTCGACATGGCCCGTCTTGCCCAGGGAGGAGCGAAGATTGCCCAGTCCATGACCATTTCCAATGACCAGATTCAACAGTATGTAAAAAGCTATATAGCGGAATCCGATGCTAAGAATACGGTTTGCGGTGCAAATGATCCATACACTAAAAGACTGGCGACTATTGTCAGCGGCATAACTTCAGTGGAAGGAATACCACTGAATTTTAAAGTCTACAAGACCAACGACATCAATGCCTTTGCATGTGCAGATGGATCAATCCGCGTCTACAGCGGACTTATGGACGTAATGAGCGATGACGAAGTGCTCGGAGTGATCGGACATGAGATCGGACATGTTGCCCATCAGGATACGAAAAACGCCTTTAAGAAAGCACTGCAGACTGCAGCCCTGATGGATGTAGTGGCATCGACCGGATCTACTGCGGCTGCCCTTACCGATTCACAGTTCGGTGCCATCGCTCAGAATCTGGCATCAGCGAAGTATTCTAAAAGCCAGGAAAACAATGCCGATGATTACGGCTATGGTTTCCTGAAGAAAAACGGTAAGAATCCGGCAGCTATGGTCAAAGCGTTCCAGAAGCTCAAGAAGATGGAGGATGCCTCAGGAAGCACCAAAACCGCAGGAATGGCCCAGCTCTTCTCGACACATCCAGACATAAACAAGCGTATCTCGAGAATGCAGGCCAAATGCAAGGCCGATGGCTTCAGCTATTGATTTTTAACATTTCCAATAATTTGAATCTCAACATTATAAAAAAATATGCCCCAAATGGAGCATATTTTTTTATAGAAGTATTGGATAAACCGGATAAAAGTATTAAATTCGCAGTCTAAAATAGAAAAAGAAACCATGGTATATAGATTTAAACTGGTGAGCGACGAGGCTTCGAACTTCGCCCGTGAGATAGAGATAGACTCAGATTCCTCATTCCTTCAGCTGCGAAATGCCATTCTCGACAGCGTGGATTACTCTAAAGATGAACTCGATTCCTTCTTTCTATGCGATGAAGACTGGCAACGTCAGGAAGAGATCACGCTTGAGGATATGGGTAGCAGCTCAGACTGCGACATATGGATCATGGAGGATACTCCGGTCGGCGAACTTGTGGAAGACGAAGGACAGAAGCTTGTATTCGTATTCGACTATCTTACAGAACGCTCATTTTTCATGGAACTGAAGGAAATCATCCCGGGACGTTCTCTTTCAGATCCCGTTTGCACCATGAAGAAAGGTAAAGCTCCCGCACAGAAAGTAGATATGGACGAGTTTGACGCCCAGATAGACGCTGTGGCCATGAAGCAGGCAGCGGACGTGCTTGACGAGGATTTCTACAGTGGGGAAGGTGGATATAATCCTGAGGACCTCGACGGTCTGGACGACTACAACTTCAATTGATAATTGACAATCATATTTTAAGTAAAAAAACAGCTCCCACAGATTCGCTCGAATC
>JAIDTS010000286.1 GCA_029060585.1 Muribaculaceae bacterium | reverse complement strand
GTATCTCTTAGTAAGAGATATTGATTTTTTCTAAACAGGAGGAGGGGCGGCAAAGAAGCGTAGCTTCAAAGTATCGGCACCGGAGGTGCGAGTATTGAGTATGAAGTATGGGCTACGCAGTCCTTTTTATGATTAATTGGGAGGATTGTTTCACCTTCGACAAACCCGCTGCGCGCGGTGAGTGATGTGCTGGGATGAGAAAAATGGGGGGAAATTTGGTGGTTTCGGATTATTGCGTTATTTTTGTGGCAAAATAGACGCAGATGATGATATTTCAGTTTTCAGCTTTCAGCAATCAGCGGTCAGCTTTCAGCGATCAGCAGTCAGCTTTCAGCGATCAGCAGTCAGCTTTCAGCGATCAGTGGTCAGCGGTCAGAGATCAGCTTTCAGCGGTCAGCGATCAGCGGTCAGCTTTCAGCAATCAGCAATCAGCTTTCAGCGGTCAGCGATCAGCAGTCAAAGGGCGATGGATCGCCGCTTTGGTTATATCATTACTGACTGTGGCCGGGACGGCTATGGCGCAGGGTGTCGGTACGATTAATTCGGCGGATCCGTTGGGGCCGGGCTACGTTTACCGTGCTTCAAGGATGCTTTCAACCGGTAATCCACTTGGCGCGAAAGACCAGACTACGGCAAGTCTCGATGATTTCGATTTCCTTTCGCGTGAAGAGCAGGCCGAGTGGCTTGCGGCGGAAGGGAGCGCGCTGTTCGAGCGCGGCGATGCGGGTTGCGTGGCGGTGCTGACGCGCCTCGCGACCGACTATGCTACCTCCGAGAAGGCTACACAGGCTCTGCTGACCTTAGGCGACTGGGAATGGTTTCAGGGAGAGTGGCATGACGCCATTGATTGGTATGCGAAGGTAGATATACAGCGACTGGGCGCAGGACAGCGGGAGCTGTACAGCTACAGGAAGGCGCTGGCATATCTGAAATGCGGACTGCCGGAGAGCGCGGCGCCACTCCTTGAGTCGATCGCGGACAATCCGGAATATGCATTAGCAGCGAAATACTATACAGCCTATATACATTATCTCAATAAGGAGTATGATGAGGCGTATGATGAGTTTTCAGCGGTCAGCGATCAGCGATCAGCGATCAGCGATCAGCGGTCAGCGATCAGCGATCAGCGGTCAGAGATCGGCGATCAGCGGTCAGCGGGTAGCGGAAGGCGGAGTGTAAAGTCTCCAGGTTTCAGACTTCAGGGTTCAGGCAGGTCGCAGTATGAGAGTGAGGGAATCGAGCCGCTATATTATATGGCGCAGATAGAGTATCTGCGGGGGGATTACGACGAGGTGATTGACCATGCCTTGACGATCATGGCCAAGAATCCTGTAGAGGAACTTCTTCCTGAGCTTCACCGCATCACTGGCCTGAGCCATTTCAAGAAGGGAGACTATATCAACGCGCGTCCTCATCTGGAGGAATTCGTGGAAGCTGTGGAATCGCCCAACGACGACGCGCTCTACGCGCTTGGCGCCATCCAGTATGCCGACGGCGACCTGGCCGACGCGGAGAAGAACCTCCGCGGACTCACCGACCGCAACAACGATCAGGCGCAGGGTGCATACCTCTATTTAGGTCAGATAGCAGAGCAGAGGGGCGATATGAACGCCGCCGCCATGGCCTTCGCCAAGGCAGCAGGCATGGCATATGACCAGGATGTGGCCGAGACGGCCGCCTACAACCATACCGTGGCCCTCACCAAGGGAGGAAACGCCCCATTCGCAAGCAATATCGCCATGCTCGAGGGATTTCTTGAGAAATATCCGGACTCGAGATACGCGTCGGATGTGCAGGAGAGTCTGGCGGCTGCGTATTTCTACGAAAACGACTACAACAGGGCCCTCAACTCCATAAACAAAGTGAGGAATCCCTCACACGCCACTTTGGAAAGCAAGCAGAAGATCTTATATAAGCTTGGGACGAGCGAGATCACCTCAGGCGCTCTCGGAGAGGCCGCCAACCATCTGCGGGAGGCTGCTGACATGCGCTCGACCGATGCCTCACTGGCCGACGAGGCGCGTCTATGGCTCGGGGAGGCACTCTACGGACAAGGAGACTACAAGGGAGCGGCGGCCGCCTACTCCGCGGCAATCAGGGGAGACCTCACGCCAGCCAACCGCATAACCGCCCGCTACGGGCTCGCCTACTCGCAATTCAAGCAGCAGGACTGGAGCGAGGCTCAGAAGAACTTCGCCAACACCGCCGAAAGCAACAGTGCGCCAGCCGCTATGAAGGGGGATGCCCTCGTGCGCGACGCTGACTGCCTGCTCTACATGGGCGACTACCAGAAGGCTGGAGCCAAATACCTCCGCGCCTCGCGCGAAGGGGCGGGAGACGCCGACTACGCGACATTCCGCTACGCCGTCACGGCAGGACTAACCGAAGGGACGGACTCAAAGATGAAGAAACTCAACGCCTTCCTGAAGGAGCGCCCAGGTTCGAAATGGACATCGGATGTGCTGTTGGAGGCGGGAAAAACCATGGCTGCCCTCGACATGCCCGACAAGGCGGCACCCTATTTCGAGCGTCTCACCCGTGAATATCCCAAAGACACAAAGAGCCGAGCCGGAGCCCTCTCGCTCGCGCTAGCCTATATGAAGCAGGGGGAGACGGAGAAGGCCAAGAGCGCATATATGGACATCATACGGAGCTGGCCCACGAGCGAGGAGGCCTCCATCGCCAACGACGACATGCGCCGCATCACCGCCGCTGACGGAAGCCTGATCGAATACTCACGTTTCCTGTCGGGAATAGAGGGGGCACCGAAGATAGACCCCGACGAGATGGACGCCATTACATTCGAGGCCGCGGAGACGGCATATGCCGCCGACCAAAGCAACACGGCGCGTCTGGAACAGTATATCAACGATTTCCCTGACGGACGCTACCTCGCCAACGCGTTGATGGACCTCGCAGAGGCAGCCGACAGCGAGGGAGACCAGTCGAAGACCCTAATCTACCTCGACCGCCTTCTCTCTAAGAGGGGTGACTCACCGCAGGTGGCGGCGGCTCTATTCCTCAAGGCCGACCTTCTTGAGAACGCCGGGGAACATCGCAAGGCGCTGGCCACTTACCTGGCTCTCGAGCAGCAGGGTGGCGCGGAATTCGCGCCGGAGGCGATAGCGGGAGTGATGCGTACGACTGCCGACGCCCGGCAACGGACGGAGTACGCCCGCAGGCTTCTTGAGATGGGAGGCGTATCGGCTGAGGACGCCGAGGAGGCACGATACTATGAGGCATCGGGAATGCTCCGCGGCGACCGCAGCAAGGCCGGAGAAGAGGCGCTGAGGAAGCTGGCTGCCTCGCCCAATAGTCTTTCGGGCGCCAAGGCGGCAGTAGAGCTCGGCGAGTGGCAGCTCTCGCAGGGGGACGTCAAGGGGGCACTCTCGACGCTGGAGGCCTTCACGGACGCCGGGTCGACACACGCGTATTGGTTGGCCCGCGGGTTCATCGCGCTGGCGGACGCGTATCATGCGGACGGGAACGACTATCTGGCGGTGGAATATCTGAAGAGTCTTCGCGAAAACTATCCCGGCGACGAGAGGGATATACGGGAGGCGATCGAGTCTAAGATCAGAGAGTATCAAGAATGATTAATTATTAATGATTAATGATTAATTAGCTACGCGGTATTGGCGCCGTGGGTGCAGTATGAGTATATAAGATTTATGAGGAAAATGAGGATATTACGATATATTATGGCGGTCGGGGCTTTGTGCCTGACGGGAATGGCGGCGGGGCAGAGCCTCACGGAGTCGGTGACGGTGGAGGGACGGTATAAGCCCGACATCATTCAGGCCGACAGGCTGGCGCTGCTTCCGGCCACCGTAACGATGACGGCTCCGGAATCGCCGATGGCCTACGACAGGACGGGAAGGATAGCCTCCTTCGCGCCTGACGCTCTGAGCATGCCCGCCACGGGGTGGAGGGCGAAAAAGGTCTACGACAGTTCAAGGGGCTATATAGACCTGCGGCTGGGTAGCTGGCTCAACTCGTCGCTGTCGACAGGATACGCTGCCATAAGCGATGAGCAGACACGCCTGAACGTATGGCTTCAGCACAACTCCACGTCGCTGTGGCAAGCCTGGCAGGAGAAACCTGGGCAGCCCTACGATATTGATGCGGCCGACAGACGTTTCCGCTACGACGAGGTAATCGGCGCTGACCTCTCGCACCGGGTGTTTGGCGCGGGCACGCTGGAGGCTGCCCTGCAGTATCACTTAGGCTACTTCAACTATTATGGCACGGACCAGGGCCCGGAGCAAGACGGACGCATCAAGGCGCCGACGCAGACCATCAACGATGTATACGCCCGAGTGGGATGGAAAGGAGAGGACTACGGGCGCCTCATGTATAATGCCGAGGCGGACGTAAGGCATTTCGCATACAGGGCGATGTATACTCCGCTACCGACGGCCGTCTATCCAAGAGAGTATGCCAAGACGCAAGGGGAGCGGGAAACGGCAGTCAACGCGGGAGGCGAGGTGTGGTTTAAGTCTTCAGTCTTCAGTCTTCAGTCTTCAGATAGAGGGTGGAAGATAGGTATGGGTCTGAAATATTCGGGAGTGATCAACTCCATAGGCAACAACGTGAACCGTGGGGAGGCAATGCCGGCGTATACACTCACCGGAAGATCGTACTCGCTGCGGATCGGCGCCAACCTCGCGGTAGTAGGCAACGGCGAACATACACGTTTCCGTGCTGCTCCCGACGTACGGTTTTCCTTCCGAAAGGGACTTGCGGCATTCAGCGCAAACGTAGGGGGCGGGACGTATCTGCGCACCCTGGCTTGGATGCATGACATGGACTATTACTCCAATCCGGGTATCGGATGCCATGAGGCCGCGTATTCACCGCTCGACGTGAGGCTTGCCCTCCAGCTCAATCCGGGGGGACGCTGGACATGGGGAGTCGAGGGAATCTGGAAAACCACGCGCGATGAAACCTTCGGTGGACTCTACCAGGCATTCCTGAACAACGACACATATCTTTACGGCTCATATCCAGAAACGGGAAAGATACAGGGATTCAGCATCGGAGTCAACGCAGGTTATGAATTCTGCCGCTACTTCTCTTTGAAGGGGACGGCGAACTGGCAACCCCAGGATGGGGAAAAGGGGATACTCAACGGTTTCGACCGCCCGGAATTCACGGCCAAGGTCACGGCTGAGTCATCACCCATCGACAAGCTCTCTCTCAGACTCGACTATAGGCTAAGGGCAAAGAGGGAGCTGCTGAGAGGCAACGTAAGCCGGCTGGGGCTTTCGGGCGACTATAGGGTTACGGAGCGGATAAGCGTGGGTGTGGAGCTTGACAATCTGCTTAACCGGCACGAGGAGTTCCTGCCGGGGCTGGCGATGGAGGGATTGAACGTGATGGCAGGGGTGCAGATAATTTATTAATGATTAATTATCAATGATTAATGATTAATTATTAATGATCAATTCTAATTCTTCAGTAAGGAGTATGGAGTATAAAGTATCGGCGCTTTGGCGCAGTATCGGCTTCGCAGTATCGGAGGGTATGCTGTAGTGGGGGATGGGAAAACTGATGGGGGTGGTTGATTGTTAGATAGGAAAAAGGATATTCTATATAGGAGATACGATATATGAAGCATAAAGATAAAGAAAAAACGGACGAGGCCCTGACGCTGGCATACCGCAACGAGGATGACCGGGCTTATGGTCTGGCTGGCATGGCGATATCGCTTGCCGCGCTGGATGCCTTCGACCGCGTGGCGGAGGTGAGCCTTGACGGGGACGACGACACGATGGTGGAGTTCTCCAACGAGTATTATTTCTCGGGGAGTCCGTCGATCTCACCCAAGAGCACATGGGACAACCTTGTGCAGAACTTCCATATAACGGCGTCGATGGTGATAAGCAACGTCATGTCGCGATCGATGGTAAGGATGCACAGGGATGTTCCGGTAGACGTGCTGGGCGCGCTTCACGAGGAGATACTGCGCGAGGGAAAGGACAGTTGCGGACTGGAGGACGACGAGATCGACGCCCTCTTCAACCGTACGCTGAGCTATTCGCGGAGAATCTTCGCGAATCCGCGGCTGCATCCGGCTATCGACGAGTTCGCGCGGATCATCTCGCGAAGGAGAACGTTGAGCGGCAACGAAATCAGGGATGAGCTGCGGCTGCTGCAGATTATATAAGTCTTCAGTCTTAAGTCTTAAGTCTTAAGTCTTGAGTCTTCAGAGGCTACGCAATAACGTGGGTGGCGCATGGCTGAAAATTAATTGTGCATTATGAATTATGCATTGTGAATTGAGTATAAAGGGGATGCAGGGGGAAGTGGACCGGTGGATCACGGACATCGGGAAGGGTTACTTCCCTCCGCTGGCGAATATGGCGATACTCACCGAGGAAGTCGGTGAGCTCGCGAGGGTGATCGTGCGCCGATACGGGCCGCAGACTTCGAAGGCATCGGATCTGGAGAGGGATCTCAAGGAGGAGCTGGCGGATGTGCTGTGGGTGGTGGCATGCCTGGCCAACCAGACGGGTGTGGACCTTACGGAGGCGTTCCGGAAGACCCTGGAGAAGAAGACGGTGCGGGATAAGGATCGCTTTTTAAAGACTAAAGATTAAAGATTCAAGTTTCTGATTTAACAATCTTTTGGAACTCAACTTATTAAATCTCGCGCAGAGAGGCAAAGTGCTCGCAAAGATGAATAAATCATTCTTGAAATCTCGATTCCCGGGTCTTCAATACTTTAAGACGCGGTCTTTTAGAGGTCGGACTTGCTTCGCTCGTCCGGGAGAAAGCAAAGGGCGCAGAGAAAAAATTCTAAATCCGAAACTTGAGTAAAGATTAAATATTAAAGATTAGAGATTAAATGAAACGGGATTAATCGGGATTAAATGGGATTATCGGGATTAAACAATAACATAACAACTAAATAAACTTATGGAGACGAACGCTATCATCGAGTGCGTGCCTAATTTCAGCGAGGGACGCGACAAAGCCAAGATAAAGGAAATCACCGATGCTATCCAGAGCGTCGAGGGTATAAGTCTGCTCGACGTGGATCCGGGAGAGGCTACCAACCGCACGGTCGTCACTTTCGTAGGAGGTCCGGAGGCAGTCACAGAGGCTGCATTCCGTGGAATAAAGAAGGCGGCGGAGGTGATTGATATGACCACGCACCACGGCGCGCACCCGCGCATGGGAGCCACCGACGTATGTCCGCTCATCCCGGTAGCCGGAATCACGCTCGAGGAATGCGCCGAACTGGCAAGAAAGCTCGCCGAACGCGTGGCTACGGAGCTCAACATACCTACTTACTGCTACGAGGCAGCGGCGTTCCGACCAGAGAGGAAGAACCTCGCCGTATGCCGCGAGGGGGAATACGAGGCGCTTCCGAACAAGATGGGCTCCGAGGAAAAGGGTCCGGACTTCGGCAACCGACCGTTTGACGCCGAGGTGGCAAAGACCGGCGCCACCACCATCGGCGCGCGCGACTTCCTCATCGCCGTCAACTTCAACCTCAACACCACCTCCACGCGGCGCGCCAACGCCATAGCCTTCGATGTGCGCGAGAAGGGTCGTCCGATGCGCGAGGGGGGCAAAGTGACAGGCAAGCCTATAAAGGACGAGAACGGCAAACCCGTAATGATTCCGGGTACCCTGAAGGGCACTAAAGCCATAGGATGGTATATCGACGAATACGGCATCGCACAGGTGTCGATGAACATCACCGACATAGCGAAGGTGCCTCTGCACGAGGCCTTTGACGAAGTGTGCAGAAAGGCAGACGCACGGGGTGTGCGCGTCACCGGCACGGAGATAGTGGGACTCGTGCCGAAGCGCACGCTCATAGACGCCGGAAAGCACTTCCTGAAGAAACAGCAGCGTAGCTGCGGCATTCCCGACGAGGAAATCATCCGCATCGCTGTCAAATCGATGGGACTCGACCAGCTGGCACCCTTCGATCCGAAGCAGAAAGTGATAGAATACATGATAGCCGACGACTCCGGAAAGAAACTCACTGACCTCACGGCCCGCGGATTCGCAGAGGAGACGGCCTCCGAGTCGCCCGCGCCCGGCGGCGGCAGCATATCGGCCTACATGGGAGCTTTAGGGGCTGCACTCGGCACGATGGTAGCCAACCTGTCAGCCCACAAAGCCGCCTACGATGACAGATGGGAGGAATTCTCCGATCAGGCCGAGATAGGGCAGAAGCTGATGGACGAGCTGTT
>JAIDTS010000285.1 GCA_029060585.1 Muribaculaceae bacterium | reverse complement strand
ACGACTTGCCGTCATAATCGGAATTGAAAGGCATACCGTCGATTAAATCCATAGGCGGGCTGCTGCGAGAGAGCGAGCCCATACCGCGGATATAGATCGAGCCGTACTGGCCGGGCATTGAGGTGGAGTTGTTATACTGGATACCGGTCACATTGCCTTCGAGCGACTTTACGAAGTTGGCGTCGTTCTTGCGTTCAACAACGTCTCCGTCCATTATGGAGGCAGCTCCGGTAAAGGCAGCCCTGGTGGTCGTGCCGTAACCTACTACCACTACCTCGTCGAGGTTGCTGGTGGAGGTCCAGAGTTTGATCACGAGATTGTTGGAGATGGCGACTTCCTCAGTCACCATACCGATGTAGGAGACTACGAGCGTCTTGGCTGTCGCCGGTACGTCCTTCAGTGTGAAGTTACCGTCGAGATCCGTTGCCGTACCGAGTGAAGTGCCCTTCACCAATACAGAGGCGCCGATTACGGGTTGATTGTCCTCACCCGAGATAACTTGTCCTGAGACCGTGCGCTGTCCCAGCGCCGTCATCACGAAGACAGTCATAATCGCCATAAGAGATAGCAATCTTTTCATCTTTGATAAATTTAGTAAAACTATATGGTTATTTTTTGTTGTTTTTTACCTGTTGTCTGATAATATCTACACAAGAGCGGTGCGGTTTCTGCCGCACTTCTCTTAACATAAAAACACATTTTAGTTAAAAAAGTTTTACATTTTTCAAAAAACTCTCGATATTTCTCAATATTTCTTAAAAATAAGAATGCTTAATTTGCAAAAACGTTACCATTTTGTTACTTTAAAATCTATTTCTTACCCTCATTTCACTACCATATTCATGAAAATTCACTAAAGCAACCCCTTAAAAAAAGCAAAAAGAAAAAATGATGAGGCTCTTTTCCAAAGTCTGAGTTTTGCTTACCTCCCTAATCGGTATTTTCGGTTTGGTGGCCGAAGAGGGGTCTCGGCAAAATATCAATGCAAAATCTACACTTTCATTAAAAAATACAAAGTAAAAGGATTCCTTGGGTTAAGGAATCCTTTTTATATATAAGTCAATATACTCATAAAAGACTCAAAATGTATGAATAAACTCAAGCAAAAAGCAAAAATCAAAGAGCCTGTAAGGCTTAGATCCAAGTCGCTTGCCAACGGCAACCAATCCTTGTACTTGGATACATATTGGAAGGGAAAAAGAGAATATGAATTCCTCAGACTCTATTTGATTCCTGAAAAAACTGCCGAAGATAAGATAGTCAATGCCGCTACTATGAAGGCTGCCATGACTATTAAGTCAAAAAGAATCATTGCGTTCGTCAATGGCAACGCCGGCCTCAGAAAGCAAGCGAATGAGCAATACTTAACTCAATGGATAGATCATCTGATTAAGGAAAAGGAAGGGCTTAAGTCTAAATCGAGCATAAGCCAAATGAACCGCCTCATCCGGCATCTTGATAAGTTCCGTTCATCCATACTGCTGGCTGACGCAGACCGTGAGTTTTGCATCGGTTTCGCCAATTATCTGAAATCGGCAAAAGCTCTGAATTCTGACAAACAGCTCCTGCCAGCCACTCAGTTTGAACTGCTCAATGCCCTATCCATCATACTCAATGAGGCTGTGAGGGCCGGGTGTATTCCATCCAATCCAATCCGGCTTTTAAATGCCTATGAGCGAATAAAAAGACCGGAAAGCACACGCGAATACCTCACTGCCGGGGAAGTTAGAGCGATTATTGAAGTTGCTTCGGGAAATACAGCCACCGGCGACGACGTGGCGGCTTTTCTTTTCTGTTGCTTTTGCGGACTGCGCTATTCTGATGTTTCGCGTCTCACCTGGGGGAATATCATAGACACAGAAAATGGAAAGATAATAAGCATGACAATGAAAAAGACACGGCGTCGCGTAGAGATTCCGGTTTCTGTAATGGCAGCCTCTTTTTTGCCGCCACAGGGAGAGAGTAATGATAAGGTGTTTACCTGCCCTCCTTATTGTACCACTGTTAGGAAACTGAAGAAAATAGCTCTGGCTGCCGGAATTAAAAAAAATGTGACTTTCCATATATCGCGACATACATTCGCCACCATGATGCTTACGGCCGGTGCCGACCTATATACGATCAGTAAGCTTCTCGGACATGCCGACTTGAGAACCACCCAGATATACAGCAAAGTAATCGATACGAAGAAGCGAGAGGCCATGGTGCTCCTCGACCGGCTTTTCTGAAGGTCGACCCTTGTTTTATACCAGTTTCCTGCATCCGATTTGTGACCGGAGCAAGGGAACTAAAAGGATTTCTCTATGAAAGTCAAGTGCTTCATATACATAACTTAAAACGCGGCAACACAAAACCATATAGTTTTGCAGAAGTCTTTAATCAGTCCGGTCAGTTGCACGGCAGTTGACAGCAGGTAAAAAATCAATAAAATCAATCTAATAATAACAGTATGAGAAATCTATTTCTAATTTTGACGACCTTGATCGTGTGCAGCTGGAGCGCTTACGCCCAGAATGTCACATATCACGGCTCTGTCATTGATGCGGAAACCAACGAACCGCTTATCGGAGCAACCGTCATGCCCATTGGGGGAGGACAAGGCACCGCCACCGACCTCGACGGTAACTTCACCCTTACAGTACCTCAGTACGTCAATCAGGCTGAATTTTCCTATGTGGGCTATAAACCCTCTACACTGCAGCTATCCGACAAGATGGTGGTTAGGCTGTCAACTACTGCCACCGCCCTAGACGACGTCATGGTAGTAGCTTTCGGTACCACTACCAAGGAAGCGTTTACAGGTTCCGCTTCCGTAGTGAACGCAGACGACCTCAAGAGCCGTACCACCGCCAATGTGACCGACGCACTCGTCGGTAGCGTTCCGGGCCTTCAGCTCCGTTCTACTACAGGCGCGCCAGGATCCGGCAACGGTAACATCACCATACGTGGTCTATCTTCTATATATTCCGACACTCAACCACTTATAATAGTTGACGGTGCTCCTTATCCGGAAAGCCTCAGCAATCTATCACAAGACGACATCGCATCTATATCTGTCCTCAAAGACGCAGCTTCTGCTGCCCTCTATGGTGCGCGCGGCGCTTCCGGCGTGGTAATCATCACAACAAAGAAGGGTTCCAACCGCGAGGCAGAAATCAGGGTCAATGCAAAATGGGGTGCCAACACCCGCGCTGTGCAGGACTACGACGTAATCACTGATCCGGGTGAATACTACGAGGCATTCTATGCCCAGATCTACAACTACAACTTCCTCCAGCAGGGCATGACAGCTGCTGCAGCAAACGCTGCATCCAACTCTAAGATGCTCGAACTCCTCAAGTATAATGCCTATACTCTTCCGGAGGGTGAGAACCTTATCGGTCTCAACGGAAAGCTCAATCCCAATGCAACTCTCGGCCGTTACTATCAGCTCAACGGAGAGAACCGCTACCTTATCCCTGACAATTTCAACGACATCGCTTATAAGAACGGTTTCCGTCAGGAATACAACTTCAGCGTAAACGGCGGCAACGAAAAATCGAATTTCTATGCCAGCCTCTCCTACCTCGGTGAGGAAGGTATACTGAAGCCCTCTAACTATGACCGTATCACAGCTCAGATCCGTAGCGAATATCAAGTGAAGAAATGGTTGAAACTCGGCGCACGCATTTCTTATACACACTCAAACACTAAGGGCAACCCTGACCTTAATAACAGCAACTGGAGTGCTGGCAACGTGCTTTACTTCACTGCTATGGCAGCTCCTATCTACCCGATGTATGTCCGCACATACGATATAGTAGACGGCAAACCCGGCACTCCTTATATAATGAAGGATGCCAATGGCATGCCTATGTATGACTTTGGTATAAATACCTACGTCAACGGCGGCCGTCCATTCTCTTCTCCAGGTAACGCAGTCGGCGCACAGGCTGTCGACGTCGCCCAGACCTCACGCAACGCCCTCAACGCTACCCTCAGCGCTTCTTTAGACTTCACCGACTATCTCAAACTCGATATCTTGAGCAATGTCAACTGGGGTCTCAGCCAGTATACATATTACGGTAGTCCCTATAATACAATCAACGCTACTGTCAACGGTAAACTTGGTAAGAGCGACACTAACTCTGTAAAAACAAACAACTCGCAGACCCTTACATTCTACAAATATTTCGGCGACCACTACCTCAATATCCTGGCAGGTCATGAATACTATCGTGTAGACAACAACTTCCTTCAGGGTTATGCGGAAGGTGGTTTCTCTCCCGACATTCTCGAGCTATTTGCTTTTGCCAATCACAACTTCACTGATAACACTTCTTACAAGGGCCGCTACAATGTAGAGGGATGGTTCGGAAGTGTACAGTATAACTTCCGCGAGAAATATTACGCTTCTGCATCATATCGTCGCGACGCTTCCTCACGCTTTGCAAAAGACCATCGCTGGGGCGACTTCTGGAGCGTCGGCGCAGCTTGGATGATCTCGAAGGAAAACTTCATGGAATCCACCAAAAACTGGCTCGACTACCTGAAGCTTAAGCTCAGTATTGGCCAGCAGGGTAACGATAATCTTGGAGGTAGCTATTATTGGACCGATAACTATACACTTTACCCAAGCGGCGACAAATTCATGTCTCCTACTTTCCGCTCTTTAGGAAATCCTGACATTACTTGGGAGACGACTACTAACCTCAATGCAGGCTTTGAATTCGGATTTTTCAAAAACCGTCTCTTCGGTAATGTGGATTTCTACAACAAGAATACCAGCAATCTTCTTTTCTGGCTGTCTATTCCGGAATCAACAGGTGCACGCGGATATTATGGCAACATGGGTACTATTCGCAATACCGGTGTAGAAGTTTCTATTACCGGCACTCCAATTCAGACAAGAGACTTCGAATGGTCTATCTCTGCAAACATATCGACCAATAAGACCAAAATCGTATCTCTCCCTGCTCAAAAGACCGAGAACTACGGTGGTTTCTATGAATCCAGCCACTGGTTTGCTGAAGGAGGAGAACTCTACAACTACATGACCTACTCTTACGCCGGAGTAAACGAACACGGTGAGGCTCTATATTACTACGACCCGAATCTTATAAAACCCAACGGTTCTATGATTACAGAGAAACCGGGTACCATTAAGTCTAAAGATTATGTTACTACCGAAACTACCAAGGCTTCACGCTACGCTGTAGGCTCGATCCTACCGAAAGCTTATGGTGGTTTCAGCACTACGGCTCGCCTCAAATGGTTTGACTTCACTCTGAATTTCGATTATCAGATCGGTGGAAAGGTGATGGATTCACGCTACGCTTCTCTCATGGCGCCGGAATCTAATATGACCCAGACTTCTGGTAATACAATACATAAAGACTATATCAAGGAGTGGAGCCCAAGCAATACAAGTTCCAACCTTCCACGTTGGCAGTGGGGCGACACACAGGGCTATCTTACTTCCGACCGCTTCCTGACCAACGCCGGATATATCAACTTCTCATCTTTCGTAGTTGGCTTCACCGTGCCTAAGTTCTGGAAAGAGATCAGCAAGTTGCGTATCTACTGTGCCGGCGAGAACCTCTGCTTCTGGTCTGCTCGCAAAGGTCTTGATCCAAGATATTCGTTCGATGGTAATACTTCACTCGGAGCTTACTCACCGATGCGCAGTGTTTCAGGCGGTGTAGAGGTTACCTTCTAATGATTGCCAATCAAAATCATTAAAAAGAAAAGTAAAATGAAAAAATTATCATTATATATCGCCGGCGCGGCGCTTATGGTGCTCCCTGCTTCCTGCATACAGGAATTCCCGGCTCAGCAGAACGGTTATGTCACTACCGACCAGGCTGCGGATGCACCGGGCTCTTTCGACAACTTCGTCTCTGCGATCATCGACAACAACAACGGTGAGTTCACATTCACCGGCTCAAGCTATCAGAAATCAAACGACTTCGGATACTCTTCCTTCTATCTGGATCGCGACGTCATGGGCGACGACATCGTGGCTGCAGGCAACAACTGGTTTTCTTCTTGGTATGAAGCTAACTATTCGCTTGGTCCGACATATCTCAACTGTCAGTATCCCTGGACATTCTACTATCGCCAGATCCGTGCTTGCAACACTGTGCTCGGCATGGCAGGTGACAATCCTGACGAAAGCAAAAAGTCCGGAGCCGGCATAGCCTACACTATGCGTGCCCTCTATTACCTTGAAATGGCACAGATGTTCGCACCTCAGACTTACGGCACCAATGATCAGGCTCCTACTGTGCCTATCATTACTGATAAGACCACTACATTAGAGGCTCAGAACAATCCGTGCGCTCCTAATAAGGATATGTACGCGTTCATCCTATCGGATCTTGACAAGGCAGAAGCCCTGCTTGCCGACTACAAGCGCCCCAACAAGTATACTCCGGACATCTCAGTAGTCAATGGACTGCGTGCTCGCGCATATCTCGTGATGCGCGACTGGGAAAACGCTGAGAAGTATGCTAAGCTCGCAGCCGAGGGATATGAAGTGCTGACAGCTGAGCAGTATACCGACCGAAACAACGGCTTCAACAATGCCAACTGGGGCAACTCCTGGATGTTTGCCATACAGATCAAGCCTACAGATACTTGCCAGACATACAACGACGGCGACAACAGCTGGGGCACATGGATGATATGCGAGTTTCCATCGGATGCTTCCGGTCTGGGATATTATAACAGCTACGGTGGTTGCATGATAATCGACCGTCACCTCTATGAGACCGTTCCAGCTACAGACTGCCGCAAGAAGTGCTTCCTCGACTTCGCCATTGATGAAATGACATCTAAGGATGAAATTATCACAGCGCTTGCAGAGTATTCAGACGTACCTGATTATGTATACGGCACAGGTCTTGCGCAGGAGCAGTTCGGTGGTCTTTCCCTGAAATTCCGCTCCAAAGGTGGAAACCATGACAATCCTCAGTATGTAGGATGGTGTGTCGACCTTCCCATCATGCGTGTAGAAGAGATGAAGCTTATTGAGGCAGAGGCTGCAGGTATGCAGAATGAAGGCCGCGGAAAGGTGCTCCTCGAAGCATTCGCAAAGACTCGCGACCCACAGTATGTCTACGGACAGCATAATGAGGCATACTATAATACTAAGACTCCGGCATTCCAAAATGAAGTCTGGTGGCAGCGTCGTATCGAATTCTGGGCAGAAGGTCTTGCTACATTCGACATCAAGCGTCTCGAAAAAGGCATCATCCGCAGCTATCCTAATTCTAACCACAATGACGGTTATCGCTGGAACGTGCAGGAGACTCCAAACTGGATGAACCTCTGTATCATCCAGACAGAAAGCAACTATAACAAAGCAATAATGTCTAATCCGGCTCCTGTGACTCCGGAAGGCAATTCTCCTGAATACACTTGGTAATAACTGACAAACGAATATAAGATGAAAACATTAAAATATATTCTGATGCTTGCTGCAGCTACGATGCTCTGGGCTTGCAATGCGGATGAGGGCTCCATGCCCGGATCAGATCCAAATGCGGCTGTGACTCTTTACACATACGCTCCGACAGAGGGGAATCCCGACAATGACGTCACTGTACGTTTCGTCACAAACAATAAGACCAATTCTGTAAAGTATCTGGCACTTCCTACTGCCGACATAGAAAATCTTAACGAAGCTCAGCTTCTTTCCAAAGTCGAGACTGAAGGAAAAGTAGTGGATAATCTTGGAGCTGACAGCTATGCCGACATAACGCTTACAGATTTGTATGGAGCCTATACGATTGCAGCTGTGGCAAACGGCTCCTCTCTCGGCAACACGGTGACATTTACCGGTCTGAGTTGGAATCTCGTAAAGCAAGGCACATTCTTCTACAACAATGATATCGTGCCTACAGTGGCAGGTATTGAATCCGTAGAGGCAAGTCTTGAGGTATGTACGACCGACGAGAACCTCTACCGCCTCAATGGAATCTTTGGAGAAGGAACTGCTGTCAAGATGGATATGCTCGACCTTGTCGGAGAGGACGAAGAGGGAAAATACCGTTTCTTCAGAGTCAAACCTACCGACACTCCTTGGACATACGGCAACTATGGTGCTATGTTTGTGCAAGACATAGGCTACTGGCAGGGCAATGAGGCTTTTGTGACAAGCGGCGGCTACGAGAGCGGCCTCTATGAAAACGGCTCTGCTTTCTTCTACCTCGCATGGTGTGTAAGTGCAGGTGGGTTAGGCTACAACTACAGCTACTTCATCCCTTACGACTGATACTCATCGACCGAATAGAAATCTGACAGAGGATATGCCTCCCCGGCATATCCTCTGTTTTTCGTCTTATATTCTCACCTGAATGATTTATGGCTAAAAGTATACTTTTTACCTCACTTTTAGCCAAAATTCGATTCAAATGAAGATCTACTTATAGCTTTAGTAACAGAGGGCACTCCGTGCCCATCCCGGACAAACAAAATTTTTAGTTAATCTTTGTTAAAAGTTTGAATTGTCAAAAATATTTTGTAATTTTGCATTCCCACTTATCACCATGTTGATAAGCAAGATGGAAAAAGCATTATGTATAGCGCAGGCTTATGACTGTGTGAAGAAATATTAACAAAAACATAACAATTTGTAAGAATTTTCGTTCCCTAATAGCCCTTTGAGGCTGTGGACATTTTAGAACCTGATTGAAATTTAATTTATACCTAACATACCAATTGATGCAAACTATTAAAAAGATTTCGAATCGCCTGTCGGCATCATTTTTCAGATATATGATGCTTCTGGCGTTTGTCCTGGGCGGAGTCGCCGCACAGGCAGCGATTGTCAAAGGTACTGTGACCGACGAGGCCGGAGAGCCCCTGATCGGCGCTACCGTCATGGTAGCCGGCACCAACAACGGCACAGCGACCGACTTTGACGGCAACTTCTCCATCGACGTGGAGCAGGGAAAGACAATCCATGTTTCTTACGTAGGCTATCTCTCGCAGGACGTGAAGGTGAAAGGCAACGACCTGAAGATCGTCCTCAAGGAAGACAACGCCCTTCTTGACGAAGTAGTAGTAGTCGGCTACGGCACGATGAAGCGCAAGGACCTCACCGGCTCCATCACAACAGTCAACTCCAAGGAACTCAACGTAGGCGCCTACACCGATCCCGGACAGCTCCTTCAGGGTAAGGTCCCCGGCCTCGTTGTGGTTCAGAACTCCGACCCTAACGGCGGCGTGAACTCCCTTACTCTTCGTGGTGCCTCGACCCTTAACGGCTCTACCGAACCTCTTTATGTGGTAGACGGTATTCCCGGTGTAAACCTCAACCTTATTCCCCCAAGCGAGATCGAGAGCATCGACGTGCTCCGCGACGCTTCTGCAACTGCCATCTACGGTTCGAAGGCTGCCAATGGTGTCATCATCGTGACTACCAAGCGGGGTGCCGAAGGTCCTGCGCGCGTGACCTATTCAGGCTACGTATCCTGGGAGCGCATCGCCAACGACCACAAGATGATGAGCGCCGACGAACTCCGCTCTTATGCAGAGGAAAACGGTATCCACATCCCCAACGACCGTGGTGCTGACACCAACTGGGCCGACCAGGTGCAGCGCACCGGTTTCGCTACAAACCATGATGTTTCTATCTCAGGCGGAAATAAAACTACTACCTACAACGTATCGCTTAACTATATCAAGCGCGACGGTATCATCAAGGGCGTCGGCAACAACCTCTTCACAGGCCGCTCCTACATCGAGACGAAGACCCTAAAAGAGCGTCTTACCCTCGGCGTCGGCATCAACGGCAACATCCGTAAGGAATGGGGCGTGCCACGTGGCATCGAGGGAGGTTCGGTATATGAGGGTATGTACTACTACTCCCCTCTCGTGCCAGCCACCAACGAAGACGGCAGCTGGTATGCCGACAAGACCATATCCCAGAACTACAACCCCCTCTCCCTCATCTACGAGAACCAGTCGATGGCTACCATGAAGCGTCTGCAGTTTACAGGCAAGGCTTCTCTTAAGATCATCGAAGGGCTCTTCCTCAACGCCAACTTCTCTTACGAGACTGAAAACTACCACTACAAGGCTTACACCTCCACTCAGTCGCAGAACAACACCCGTCACGGCGAGGCTGAACGCAACGTCAAAGACAATTGGACCAAACTGATGGAAATATATGGCAACTACGATAAGGAATTCGGAGAAAACCATAAGCTTGCCCTCATGGTCGGTTACTCCTGGGAAGAGCACAAGAATGGCGACGGTTTCGGAGCCAAAGGCTATAACTTCTACGACGACACCCTAAAATGGTATGACATAGGCATGGCTAACAGTTGGGATACAGACCCTGTATGGGGAAATCTTGAAAGCCACACGAGAATGATCTCATTCTATGGCCGTGTCAACTACTCCCTGATGTCGAAATACCTCTTCCAAGCTGCCATCCGCCGCGACGGCGCATCCACATTCGGTGCAAACAACCGCTGGGCTACATTCCCGTCAGCATCTATCGCATGGCGCCTCTCGCAGGAAAACTTCCTGAAAGACAACAACTGGCTGACCGACCTCAAGATCCGTGCCGGTTGGGGACAGAGCGGTAACGCACAGGGCTTCGACATCTATACCTCCCGCTTCTTCTATCAGGCAGCGAAACGTTTCGACTATGTGGATCCCGTGACAGGTGCCGTGACTTCCTACAAGGGTCTTACTGCAGCGCGCAACGTCAACGACAACCTCAAGTGGGAGACCACGACGATGCTCAACCTCGGTATCGACTTCTCCTTCCTCAACGGACGTATCGGCGGTACGATCGAATACTATAACAAGGATACCAAAGACATGATCTGGGATTACCCTGTATCAGTGGCACAGTATCCGGTCAACACGATGACCGCCAACGTCGGCAAGATGCGCAACCGTGGCGTCGAGCTCATGATCCAGGCCTATCCCGTACAGACAAGAGACTTCACCTGGAACACCTCGCTCAACTTCTCGCACAACGACAATAAGGTGGTGAGCGTATCCAACAGCGAGTTCAACGCAGGTGTCCTCAATCGCTACGACCCGCACCTCCCGGGCCTCTCACAGGGTTGCAACACTCAGCGAATCGTAGAGGGCAAACCTATCGGCTCCTTCTATCTCTGGGACTGGGCAGGCTACAACGACCAGGGTATATCGACATTCTACCGCTATGACGGTAACGGCAACCATATCCTCGATGCCAACGGCAATCCGGAGACCACTATCGAACCGGGCGAGGACGACCGCATCTACATGGGCAACGCTCAGCCGAAGCTGACTATGGGCTGGGACAACCGCTTCAACTATAAGAACTGGGACCTCAACATCTTCTTCACCGGAGTGTTCGGCCAGAAGATATTCAACGAGCCCCACGCTTACTTCTCATATGTAGGCTCGATCTCTCAGGGCAAAAACGTGATGAGCTCCGTATGGGACGACCAGCTCGCTACCGATGGTCTCGCACACTATCCCTCGCAGCGCTATCTCGAGAACGGCAGCTACTTCAAGCTCGCCAGCCTTACTCTCGGCTACACATTCCGCGACTGCTTCAACGGATGGCTCAGCGATATCCGTCTCTACGTGTCGGCCAACAACATCTTCACCATCACGAAGTATAGCGGACGCGACCCGGAGATCAACCTCGGAGGTCTTGATCCGGGCCACGACACTCGCTCAGACCATTATCCGCGTACCCGCCAGATCCTCGTAGGCGCAACCATCAACTTCTAACTTCGTGCGTTGTACGTTATACGTTGTGCGTAATTCATAATGCATAATTATTTGACTTTGGAATATGAAATCATATAAGAAATTTCTGACTCTCGGAGCGGTTATCGCGGGTATGGCTTCCTGCACCGACCTCAACACCGACCTCAACACGAGATATGAGACCCTTCCCGACAATCCCATCGCCGTGGAAGGTGAGTTCAACGCCTGCTACCTCTACCTGCACGGCTGGTTTGGCCGCGACTTCAACGAGGGCGTGGTGGCGCAGGGCGACGAAGTGATGGGATGCTGCTTCGGCGTCGGTAACTACTTCGACGACGGACGCTACCTCGACGCCTCAATCCACAACCTCAACCTCGACAACTGGCGCACGCGCATCATCGAGGGCTGCATGTCTGGCGTAAGCTACACCAACACCAAGATCATGGCCTACGGAGGACCGGACATGAACGATCCTATCGTTGCACCTCTCCGCGCCATCCGTGCCTACTACACATTTTGGATGATGGAGCTCTACGGTGACGCCCCGATCATGAAGCGTCCTCTCGAAGAGGGTGAACCTATAGACCGCTCTCCGCGTAAGGAAGTGGCTGAGTGGCTTGAGAGCGAGCTTCTCGAGATTCTCAGTCAGGAAGACGGACTCAGCAAGGCCAACGACCTCTCCACCTACGGCAAACCCAACTACTGGATGGCGGCTGCCCTGCTGGCAAAGATCTACCTCAACTGGGGCGTCTACACCAACGACATCAATACAGTCAACAACGACACACCCAACCCGAAACTCAATGACTGCGTCCGCATCTGCGACGAGATCATCAATTCAGGTCTCTTCGAGGTCGGCCAGGGTTACCGCCGCAAATTCTATCCTGACAACGGCGTCCACATCAAGGACTTCATCTATGCCCTCAACGTTGACCCCGCTACCCAGGGAGACGGAACGACCACATGGTACCGCTGGTTCGGTTTCAAGAAAGACGGCCTCTGCCGTCCATACACTCTCGGATGGGAGAATACAAAATCTATCGCCGGACAGACAGTGCTGACGAAAGAGGCCGTGGAGCGATTCAACCTTCCGGGTGACGAACGCAACAAGATGATCCTTCAGGGTCCGCAGTGCACCATCGACGCCAACTACGAGCAGACCGACATACCCGTTTATATCTATTCCGTACCCGGAAATGAAAAGACTCTCGTAGGCCAGCTTACATACCACACAGATTTTGAATTCGACGACGCATCCATCTACTCTCTCGGCGACGAGGCGCTCCCGAAGGCCAACAAAACAAACATCGAGAACGGTACAGCTCTTCTCAACATCCAGAAGGGTGCACGTTGCTTCAAGTATCCCCCGCGCGAGGAAGACTACTCACTCTGGAACCGCCAGCAAGCCAACGACTCCCCAATCTTCCGCTATGCAGACATCCTTCTGACTAAGGCTGAATGCATCATGCGCGGCGCTACACCTACCCTTGGAGCCACTGTAAACGATCTCGTGAACGAGGTACGCCGTTGCTCAAACGCTCCTGAAGTGACCGGAAAATTTGACATCCAGGATCTTATGGACGAGCGTTCACGCGAGTTCATCCTCGAGCCCTGGCGTCGCAACGACCTTATACGTTGCGGTATGTTTGAGAATGACTGGGGTCAGAAGAACAGCTACAAGGTATGGGACAACGAGGAACACACTGAATTCCACTGGGTAGACCGTGGAGTGAAAGACACCTTCCGCCGACTCATGCCTATCCACCGCGGTATCCTCGAGACCAACCTCAACTGGAAGCAGAACCCCGGATATCAAGGACTCTAAAATAAATTCATAATTCATAATGCATAAGTCATAATCTGACAGACGCTCGATAAACAGATCGACATCCAATAATTATGCATTGTGCATTATGAATTATGAATCAAACCAAGTAATACATTTAACCTTAAATTAATTTATGGCAAAATTCAACATGAAACGCAGCTCTATGCTGCTCGGCGCCGCAGCTGTAATGCTCACAGCAGGCGCAGCCGGTTATCGTGACGTAACCGGACAGTACATGACAAATCCCGCGTTCCTTCCCGGATGGCAGGGCGCCCTTACAGATGTAGCTGAGGGCGTAGGCGAGGTCTACAATGGCGCGTTCAACCTCTATCAGGTACTTCCCGACATGCCAGCAGGAGAATATGTGCTTACAGCCAACGCTTTCTATCGCTGCGGTTGGAACGATGATGCCAAAAGACTGATGGTAGATGGTAAGAACCACTATGCAAGCCTTTATCTGGGCAGCGCATCTGTAGAAGTTAAAGGTCTTTTTGACGGGCGCGAGGCTGCTCCCGACAATCTTGGCGAAGCAAATGCTGCTTTCTCAGCAGGCGAATATGTAAATACAGTTACCTACAATCACCCCGGCGGCGACCTCGTGCTCGGCATCAAGAATCTTGGCTGCTATAACGGCGAATGGTGTGCGTTTGATAACTTCGCTCTTAAGAGTGGCGATACCGACTATACCAGCCTTATAAAGAACGCTGACTTCTCTGAAGGCATCGATATGAATGCTGAATGCTGGGATATGAACAACAGTGCAGGCTCTGTTAAAAAGCCCGACGTGAACAATTGGGGTGGCGTATATCGCAAGACCAACGCATCTCCCTATAACTTCGGTCAGCTGGTAGACCTCCCCGCAGGTAAATATCGCTTCAGCGCCCTCACATTCCTCCGCTACGGCGGTGCCGGCAACTATGACGGCCAGATCATTTCCTGCAAGGGAGAATGGAAACTTCAGGAAGTGCCTATGTCTCCGAAGCAGTGGTATGAAGAGAAGGCTTATAAAGAAGATGATTTCGTCAACAACGCTTACCTTTATGTTTCATTTGAGGCAGATAAGCCCGCAAATCTCGGTACTTCAGTGGAAGTACTTGAAGAAAATGTAGTTGTGACTCGTCTGAAAGGTCCGTGGGAAATCTGCGAGGGTGACTATGCCATCATGCCTGAAAATGAGACACGTGGTACCGCAGAAGGCACTGAAATCATCCCTGAATATGAAGTAAGAAACGTCATGCCTAACTGGGACGACTCCGGCAAGGAGCGTGAATCATCAGCAGCTTTCGTAAACGAGCCTGAGAAGTGGCGTCAGTTCGTTGAGTTTGAACTCACCGAACCCGGTAAAGTATGGGTAGGTCTCGGCAAGGACGAGAACAGCCCCGCTCAGTACTGGAACCCGTTCGCCGACTTCAAGCTTGAAATGTTTGACGAAAACTACGACGCAGCTGTAGGTGCAATCAACGCAGCTAACGGCGTGGTTGAATACTACAACCTCCAGGGCGTTCGCGTTGCCAACCCCGAAAACGGTATCTATATCGTTCGTGAAGGCAACAAGGTAGCAAAGAAGGTTATCCGCTAATCGATTCGCGTAATGCGTGACGCGTGATGCGTGACGCGAAATAATCAAATAATCAGAGGCGTGCTCCTGACGTAGGGGCATGCCTCTGAAACTATAATGGCATCATCATCTGAAAATTGACTTTTTGCCATTTGAGATTTTTTTAGTAAATTTGCAGAGTATTTGGATTATTCTCAATTCTACATTCTCAATTAGGAAACATCATGGGCAGATTAGTCTCAAAAAAATATCTCATACCCTTCGTGCTCATCACGAGCCTCTTCTTCATGTGGGGCTTCGCGCGTGCTATCCTCGACGTGCTAAACAAGCATTTCCAGGAAATGCTGCATATATCCATCGGGCAGTCAGCGCTGATACAGGCCACCACCTATCTCGGCTATTTCCTGATGGCACTCCCCGCCGGAATACTAATCACCCGCCTTGGTTACCGTAAGGGAGTTGTGACGGGTCTGCTTCTGTTTGCCCTCGGTGCACTTCTCTTCATCCCCGGGGAGTCAATGATGTCGTTCGGAATGTTTCTCTTCGCACTCTTCATCATAGGATGCGGCCTCGTCATACTCGAGACGGCAGCCAATCCCTATGCCACTGAGCTCGGCGAAAAGGATACGGCTGCAAGCCGGTTGAATCTCGCCCAGTCGTTCAATGGGCTCGGATGTATACTTGCACCGGTCATTGTAGGAGGTTTCCTTTTCTCCACCCCTGAAAGCAGCGTGTCGGTGCCCTACGGTATAATGGGTGTGGCTGTCCTTATAGCAGCACTTGTATTCTCACGCGTGAAACTTCCTGAGATAACGGCAGATGATGACGCGAAGACAGCTGCAGCCGACGAAGGACTCGGTGCTACAATCAAGGGACTCTGGAGCAACTCTACTTTCCGCTTCGGAGTGATAGCCCTCTTCTTCTACGAGATAGCGGAGATATCGATCAACAGCCTATTCATCAATTACGCCACGGCCGATGGCTGGATGGACAAGACAATGGCTTCTGTTGTACTCTCTTTCGGTGCCCTGGGACTCTTTATGCTCGCGCGAATCATAGGAAGCTGGGTGATGAGCAAGGTTGCGTCGGAAAAAGTTCTTGTCGCATGCGCCATAATGACTGTGGTCGGTGCCTTGCTGGTAGTCCTCGATTGCGGATGGCTGTCACGTGCCGGTGTTTTCATGTGCTATGCTTTCGAGGCCATAATGTTTCCTACTATTTTCGCAATAACTATAGTAGGGGCGCAGGGCCGAAACGTCAAGATCGCCTCCTCCTTCCTCATGATGACCCCCATTGGCGGAGCAGTCGGAACGCTGCTCATGGGCCGTATGGCCGACTTGACATCCATGTCGACAGCATTTATAATTCCAGCTATCGGCTACGCTTTCGTCCTCGTATACGCCCTCAGCGTCCTTCGGAAAATGCATAACGCATAATTCATAATGCACAATCAGCTACGCAATGAATTAAAATTATGCATCATGAATTGGATAAGATTATGCATTATGAATTAAGAATTATGAATTAAGTATGAAACTTACCTGCATCGGACATATAACCCTCGACAAAGTCATAACCCCCCGCTTTACGGCATATATGCCGGGAGGAACCGCATACTATTTCGCCAACGCCCTCAAGAACATAGATCTCGAGGACTTCCGCCTTGTAACGTCGCTTGCGGCAAGCGAGATGCACGAGGTCGATAAGCTCCGTGCCGACGGAATCGATGTAGAGGCTATAGTGTCTAAAAACTCCGTCTATTTTGAGAATAAATACGGAGAGGATATGAACGACCGCAAGCAGCGCGTACTCGCAAAGGCAGATCCATTCACTAAGGAGAACCTCAAGAATGTAGATGCCTACATCATTCACCTCGGCACCCTTCTCGCTGACGACTTTGACAAGGATACAATAAAGTATCTTTCTACGAAAGGTATCGTATCAGTCGACGTGCAGGGATATCTCCGCAAGGTGGAGGGTGAAAAGGTGGTTGCCGTGGATTATGACGACAAATTAGAGGCACTCCCCTATATCGGTATCCTGAAGGCCAACGAGATGGAGATGGAGACTCTTACAGGCACTTCCGACCCGTATGAGGCGGCGAAAATGCTGGCGGAATGGGGAGTGAAGGAGGTGGTGCTGACGCTTGGCGACAAGGGTTCGCTGATATACGCCGAAGGCGAGTTCCACAAGATACCTGCCTATCCCGCGAAAGACCTTGTAGACGCCACTGGATGCGGCGACACCTATATGGCCGGCTACCTCTACAAACGGAGCCGTGGAGCCTCCTACGAGGAGGCTGGAGCCTTCGCAGCAGCAATGTGCAGCATAAAGCTCGGCTCCAAAGGCCCCTTCTCCGGCACCATCACCGATGTCGAAGCCCTCATCAACGCATAATACTACATATTTACACGCTGACCTTCAACTCTGGAAGGAGGAATGAGCATGAAGCGTGCTGACGGAACTTCCGCCGGCATATCCATATTCTCTGTCCGCGATCCGGAAACGAGCTTACGTGTCAGATGATAGATAGGACTCAGACCCACCTGAATGTAGTAACGTCCGGTAGAGTCATCCGTAGCCTGTGGCACTCCCCATACCCATGAGCAATGGAACGTCATGTCGCCCGACCCAACATTCCCATCTTCGGGAACGGTAAGCGTCCATAACGCATCGCCCCCTTCGGTCAGGAGATCAATGCCATATGAGACGGGAGCTTCCTCCGCCAGATTGCTCCATGTCCAGCCTCCTTCCTGTAGCGGTATGGGACTGGATGATTCAAGACCGTTTCCTCCACTGATCCAGCCGTCGAAACTCCATTCGAATCCGGTCTGCACGGGTGATGACGTTTCAGTCGAGACGGGTGCCGGACCTCCCATCATCGTGTGTGTGCCGGAATGAGCAAGTCCTTCCGCTATCCTCTCGTGCAGGCTGACGGCCACTCCGCAGTCTGAAAGGCAGAATCCTTTGGATTCATAGAGCTTTCCTCCCTGCGAATACTGCCAGCGGCCATTGTAAAGATTGCCGTTGTGGATAGTAAGTTCGGCCTCTACCACATACATATCTCCGTTGAATGAGGCATTGTCTGCAAATGAATGCATCTGATATATGTCGCATTTGAGTTCGGCGGTAGTGCTTAGCGATGTATTTTCCGGAATACCCCAGACGTTCGTGCCTATAGCTTCCGAAGAAATTTCTATCGGAAAGACATGGCTCACGCGCTGCGGAGCTATACGCTTCTTAATATCTCTGCTTCTTAAATCCGGTCCTTTAAGGGTAGGAGTAAGGAGGTCGTCAAGCCATCCGGTGAAAATCACCAACGGCACCTCGTCTTCCCCTATTTCCTCACCCTTGTTCTTTTTCTGTACGCTAATCGACACAGCCTTCTTGTTGAAGCTTACCAATGAAGAATCATCGACAGACATGGGGTCGCCTGAATAGACTATTCCCTTGGCGGCACACCATCCTTCAAGCAAAGACCCAACAGGATCAACTACGGTTATCACTATCCCACGCTGATAGGCTGCTACAATTTCCTCCTCATAAGTGTCAAGATCCGCACAAGCCACTATCACGTGCTTTGCCTTGGTGGGTTCTACTATATTGGTGAAGGTTCTTGTAAGCTGTTCCGACATCGAACCGCCTGATCCGAGTATGGCGGTAGGTTGTTTGCTTTCCGCTTTCTGTACCGGCTTGACACCCCCTGCCTCCACTACAGTCAGGTTCTCGACAGGAGGAATATCATTGTCGTTCGAGCATCCGGCCATCATAAACGAGGCTCCTGCCATGACAGCCCACAGTAAATTCTTATTAAAATCCATTCTTTTTATGCTATAAGTATAAGTTGTCCGGATATGCCTGCACGAATCGCCGACATATCCTTATTGATAACGATAAAAATCCCTTTTTAGTTTTACATTGGTCAAATGCTCCTATTCAGACTCCCTAAAATACGAAACCTGAGTGAGGACTGGAATCCGTCAGGCGTCTGAGGAAAATATGATTTTCTGAAATATGATTTTCTGAAAAATTATAATAAATGTTAACAAGTCATACCTTGCATTAAGCAGGTATGAGAAAATAATGAAGAGTATACGTAAGGACTTCAATAGTCTGATAGGGGCCGTATGGGAAAGGGTGTGTGCTAAAGTAGGATTTCCGTCTCACAGCTTCCTTTTGCATCCAGAAACATCACATAGTAGATAGGCATATATACTATTCTGCCATCCTGACGCACTTCTCTTGCATTGCTAAATACTACGCCATTTTCAAGTCTGTAATCCTTGTTATCAAGCAGACGGTTGAGCGCGCTGTGGACGGTATAGTCTTTTCCTGACTTCACTTCTATAGCCATCGCCGAAAGAGTGTAATAATCATCTATCAGAAAATCAACTTCCCCATTCTTCTTGTTGTCATAATAGAAAAGCCCGTGGCCATGAGCCGCGAGTTCCTGAGCTACTACAGATTCATACACGCTGCCAAGATTGACACTACATTGCGTGTCCATAACCGGTTTTATATTATTCCGATAGAGTATTCCCGTCAGCATGCCGACATCATTGAGATAAAGTTTCAGCAAATTCTTCACTCCGGATTCGATGAGTGGGAATGAAGGATTGGAAATCGCCTTTACCTCCAATGCGACTCCTGAAGCGGAAAGAAAATCAAACTCTTCCACATAATCGCTATGACGGCCCTTGGGCTTATTCTCAATCTCACGATATACGACCCTTTTCTTATGGCTCTCCATAGCCGACGGGATCATGGTATATATCCTTTCTATGTGGAGTCGATGCTCCATATCGTATTTGGTAGCATCCGCTTTATAAAGCCTGTGTATATCATCCTGAATAGTCCTTACAGCTACCAGATTACGAGAATTGACAAACTCCTGAACTGCCTGCGGCATACCTCCTATAAGAAGGTAACGTTTGAAAAGTCCCATTATATGATTGTGCATGGCATCATCAAGACTCTGCCTGGATTCAAAATGTCTCTTTATCCCTTCGATGGCTTCTTTCCCGACATTATTGGCAATCATAAATTCCTCAAAGTCGAGTGGATACATATGCATAATTGTGAGGGAACCTACAGGAATGGAAGTAGTATGCTTAAGGGTCAGTCCCAGAAGGCTTCCGCTGACAGCATATGTATATCTTCCCTCCTGCCTCAGGAACTTCAGGATAGTAAGCAGACGGGGATACTGTTGTATTTCGTCAAGAAATACTAAGGTCTCTTCCCTTGAACCCAGACGTTCACCGGCTATCGAACTTAGTCTGAGATGGAATTCCTCAACAGAAGAAACAGATTCAAACAACCGATCCGAATCATAGTCCTCAATAAGGTTGATTTCCACCACATTTCTGAATATCTTCGAGGCCACATGATTGATGATGAAAGATTTACCGGTCTGTCTTGCACCGGTCAGCATAAGTATCTTATCTGATTTAGACGTAAAATGCTGATATATATCTTTTTCGATTTTTCTATAAAGCATAATCTACACTTTTCCTATAAATTTAACCCTGCAAATATACACTTTTCCAATGAAAAAGACAAGTAAAATCAGCACTTTTCCAAAATAATTTGCGAATGCGCTGGCCTTCGGTGCGGGAGGGGGAATCAAGCGACTTATAGTACTACCGGAAGAGGCTGAGGGAGTCCACCTTTACCGGCGTAGACAGGGAGGCGGCATCCAGCACCGTGTGAAACATAGAGTCGGAAAGCCATCTGCGCGACGAATTCCTCCTCAAGGCCTCTATCCGCTCCGGATACCTCTGACCATACGCATCGGAATACCATACGAGACATGCCGGATTGTGAAGCTCGGGATAGTCGGCGCCATGAAGATAATTACCATCCTCTCCAAGTGCTTCCCCATGATCGGATATATAAATGAGGATAGCGTTGCGGTCGCGCAGCTGTCTGATGACAGCACTAAGAAACCTATCCGTCGCCACTATCGTGTTGTCGTAGGAATTCACGATTTCCTCTCTTGAGAGTTCAGAAAGGATCCTGCTTCCCGTCTCCGGCTTGAAGACGGCATCCTCTTCATCATAATGGGAAGGATACCACCAGTGTGAACCAATTGTATGGAGTACGGTAAGGTTTCGCTCTCCCTTGAAACCGTGCGCGGTGAATTCCGGAAGTATATCGCTGTCGAGCCATTTTCCGAAATCATAAAGGGATTTCGATGCATGAGTCATTATGATGGTGTCGCATTCATGCATGAAATAGGCATAAGCCGGAGTCTCGTCCTGACTTGATATCCACGCTGTAGAGAAACCTGCTTTTTTAAACAGTGTTATAAAGGATTGGTCGTCGAAAGCCCTTGCAGAGTTCACCGAATCGGCAAGAGTCAGAATATAAGGCACGCTCAGATGAGTGAAGCAGGGAATAGTCCGCATATGGGGAAAGGATATTACATTCGAATCCTTTTCAAGAAGCGGAGTGGTAGGCCTGGAATATCCGTTGAGCGACAGATGGTCAGCCCTCAGCGACTCCCCTATCACGAATACCACATCAAGCGGAACACTGTCGGCAACAGACACCTCCACATTATCGAAAGTGGTTCTGTTCTCGTTGATATTTATACGGTTGTCGAGATACTGGTCGACGGTGCAATAGAAGACATATGGCATCCTTGTCCCAACAGGAGCCATGAGGCTCTTTACGAAAAAAAACGGTGTGACCGCTACAACAAGTGATATGGCGAGATAATCTACCGGATGCGCCACCATCACATGACGCCAGCGAAAAAAAGCTGCTCCGATTCCTGCAAGCAAGGCTGCCGCCATCACTATAAACAGCAACGGACTCATGACGGTAGACCATGTGCCAAAGTCGTTGATAAGCATAAGTTCCAGACTCGCCGGAGTAAACTCAACCCCCATGGTAGTCTCAAAATAAGCAAGAGTGGCCGACAGAAGCATGAGAATCGGAAAAACCACTGCAAAAACCACCCGCGAGACAGACAAAGCGCCTATCACTCCCCAGCAGCACAACGTGACTGCCCCCCATTGCAAAGCAATGACGAAAAAACCACGCAGTCCCGCCACAGGGTTCCCATAAAATTCAGCCGCCACAAACAAGAATGAATAAAGCAACGCCAAGATAGCGGAGAAAGGAAACCATCCCGTCTTCCCGAAACGCCTCTTTTCCATCCCTTATCTATTAAGTTTAAGGCATCCTCCC
>JAIDTS010000284.1 GCA_029060585.1 Muribaculaceae bacterium | reverse complement strand
CCAAGAAACAGAAGATGCACGACGACTTGCAGGGGCCTGACTCTGAGAAAAGACTCAAGACCACCATTCCGAGCACCAATAAGATCCAGGACAAAATCGACAGTTGGAACGAACATCTTATAGCTGAAGGGCGACCTGAGATATCCGTCAAATACGAGAAGGGAAGCGACCTGATGAAGCTCTTCTGGTATTTCGGACCGATTCTGATAATAGTCTTCTTCATGGTCTACATGCAGCGCAGGATGACCGGCGGCTCCGGAGGTGGCGGAGGAATCTTCAACGTAGGAAAATCCAAAGCCCGTATCTTCGACAAGGACAACGGCACGGACGTGACATTCAAGGATGTGGCCGGTCTTGCCGAAGCTAAGGTAGAGATAGAGGAAATCGTGGAATTCCTCAAGAATCCGCAGCGTTACACCGAACTTGGCGCAAAGATACCGAAGGGAGCCCTTCTTGTGGGACCTCCGGGCACCGGCAAGACACTTCTTGCCAAGGCGGTAGCCGGAGAGGCAGGAGTGCCGTTCCTATCGCTGTCGGGTTCCGACTTCGTGGAGATGTTCGTAGGCGTAGGCGCGGCCCGAGTCCGCGACCTCTTCAAGCAAGCCAAGGACAAAGCTCCCTGCATAGTATTCATCGACGAAATCGACGCGGTAGGACGGGCACGCGGCAAGAACCCCAACATGGGCAGCAACGACGAGCGGGAGAATACCCTCAACCAGATGCTGACCGAGATGGACGGTTTCGGATCCAACAACGGAGTGATAGTGCTCGCAGCCACAAACCGTGCCGACATGCTCGACAAGGCGCTTCTCCGTCCGGGTCGATTCGACAGGCAAATCTATGTGGATCTTCCAGAACTGTCAGACCGCGTTGAGATATTCAACGTGCATCTCCGCAGGATAAAGACCAACTCCCACCTCGACGTGGAGCAGCTTGCACGCCAGACCCAGGGATTCTCCGGAGCAGACATAGCAAACGTCTGCAACGAGGCGGCGCTTATAGCTGCCCGCAATAATAAGCAGGCAGTAGACTGGGATGACTTCATGGCCGCCATCGACCGAATCGTTGGAGGTCTTGAGAAACGGAGCCGCGTGATCACCGACGACGAGAAATTCGCCATCGCCACGCACGAGGCCGGACATGCCACCATAAGCTGGCTGACGGAATTCGGCAATCCTCTGGTCAAAGTGACGATCGTGCCGCGCGGACGCGCTCTCGGCGCGGCGTGGTACGCCCCAGAGGCTCGCCAGATCATCCCGACGCAGGCTCTCAAGGACACCATGTGCGGTATGCTCGCAGGAAGGGCCGCGGAAGAAGTATTCCTCGGCCAGATCGGAACCGGAGCCTCCGACGACCTCGAGAAGACCACCAAACTGGCAAGAGCCATGGTCATGATGTATGGTATGAGCGACAAGCTCCCCAACATCAACTATAATGACTCTACGGGACAGGACTATGGCTTCACGAAGCCCTACTCGGAAGAAACCGCCAAATTGATCGACGATGAGGTGGTGCGCCTCATCAACGAGCAGTATGAACGCGCCAAGTCCATACTGAGGGAATATGCCTCTCAGCACAACCAGATACGCGACCTCCTCGTGAAAAAGGAAGTGATCTACAATGAAGATGTCAAAGCGATTCTCGGCCCTCGCAAATGGAAGAGCCGCACCGATGAGATCATCGAGATCAACAAGAAGGAGGAGAGCCGCAAAGGCATCGAGCTCAAGAAAGCTGACGACGGCGACGACCAGGACCCTGGAACTCCCCCGCCTTTCAATCATTGATAGACGCAAGGTCGGCGACCGCAAGCCAAGGCATTATATAGGAAGAGGCCGGACTTTATAAGTCCGGCCTCTTCCACATATTTCGGAATCAATAAACACCTTGCGCTCCCACCGCTCCCATCCCTGATACTCCCGCTATCCCCCCGTCATAAAACATTAATGCACACATCATCACTTAAGACTTAAACGTCCTTAACAATAATTAACTGAAAAATAAGGATAGATTCGGCGATTGATTGACATAAATTATGTAACTTTGCAGATTAGGAATCAGGCCAACTATGACTTATAGGAATCCCGATAACAGATACTAACCTAATGAAGTTGCCTAAACAACCAATCATCAAGAATATAATATCCTAACAACGATAAGAAAGAAAATGAAAAGACTATCCCTATCGACACTTCTGGGAGGCCTGCTCATAGCGAGCGCGGGCATCACGGCGAATGCCGCTCCGGCACTTCCGACGAGAGGTCAGGACAAAAATCCCCTGAGCAGGATGCGAAGGGCCGCCCAGACAGAAAGATGGTCGAGCCCTCTGCCGACAGGAATCGGACAACAGAGGGTCAGCCCACACTATACGACTCCTATGAGCGACTCTTTTGAATATGTATACGCTCCCGACGGATCCGTATGGTATGCCATCACAAATTTCGAGACCGAAGACGTAGAACACGAATCCTATACCGAACATCTTCTGAAAGGTTTCACAATCACCTTCTACGACAGCAATTTCAACGAAGTGGGACAGGTGCGCGACAAAATCGAACTCTACGAAGGGGAGACAAGATGCGTACAGGCCATAGTAGCCTCACAGCTGACCAAGAAATTCTTCAATATCGACGACAGTATCGAGGTGATGGTATCTTTTGCCATGAACACGCCGGAATACGTCACCCACACCAGAACAAAGGCTTATCAGATTAAGAAACTCGGAACCGACGAACTGTCGGAGTCTCTGAAGGTAATCGAGGGCTATCCGGTAGATGAAGTGAACTGCGCCAAAGACAGATGGAGCGAAAACTTCTATATCACGTTCTTTAACCAGGAGCAACCGTCTGATTCAGAGGAATTCCCCAACTATGTAGACTATCTTGCTAAAACCCTCCAGGTGCTTACGACCTACGGAAAGGGATTTGAACCCGTCATGGAGCAGAAGATCTCACTGCTTAACCTTCCGGGCGACCAGATGAACAGCCCCATGATGCTCAGCAAGAACGTAAACGGCAAGCTCACACTGACCTACGCTCAATATGAGAAATCATTCTTCGTAGATCCCACAGGCATGGGTGGCAACGAGGCAATCACTCCCGACAACCATCTCATAATCGACATCTACCAGATGAACGATGACTATCCCCAGAAGATGGAACTCCTGAGCACAACAAAGATCGAGACTACTCAGAATACAGACAACAAAGACGTCTACTACACATTCTACGGCATAGGCAACCTCTCATGGGAGGAAGATGTGGATTTCACCCATTATACGACCGATGGTAGGGCTGCCTTCGTAGTCAGCGTAGACGACTATCTCCTCAGCGATGACGATCACTACAACTCGAGCTACTACGTCTACGACGCAGACGGCAACCGAATCAACACAATAAGCGAAAATACTTACGACCGCATCAGGATGTCGGATATTCCCGGCTTCGAGCCTCAGGTGATGTTCGTGCATATGGGCGACGACATGAACTTCGAATTCGTCGACCTCTACAGCTGCCGGACAGTCACGGAAGTAGACCAGGTATTCCGAGGTCACACGCTTTCAGTATCGACCGACCGCGTTCTCTGTGGCGACAGTTATATCTACGGCTCGGCCCTGAGTTACGGGATAGCTATCGACGACGACGAACTGGGAGCGCCGGTATGCTGGTTTGACACCCAAGGCGAACTCGTAAGGCTCGACATCATTCCGACCGGTAAAGGAACCGAACTTGCACAGATCTACATCTCTGGAGACGCGCTCAACCCCTTTATCTTCAATACGGACGAGGACATAGAATATATGATGCTCGTCAAGCGCAAAGTCGACGGACGCGACTCCCTGCGCGAGGAGCTAATTATCGCAACTCCGCAGAAGGGAGTGATACAGACTTTTATAGAGGAAGAAGGAAAGGGAGCAATCCGGAGCGTCTACCTGATGACAGGAGCAGCCCCCGAGCTGCTGATCATCTTCATGGACGACGACTATAAATACACGACCGACGCCTACTCGCTACCATTCAGCAAATTCGCGGGAGGAAGCGGCACGGAGAGCGATCCCTATCTGATCGCCACGGGAGGCGACCTGCAGCAGATGAAAAGCGAACCCTCCGCATTCTACAAACTCATTGCCGACATAGACTGCGGAAGCATGAGCTTCAATCCTATCGATCAATTCTCCGGCACGCTCGACGGCGACGGACATACCATCAGTAACCTGAGGTTATCCACCATCGGCAGCGGCAAGACCGGCAGCTTCAACTATACAGACAAGGCCACGGTGAAAGATATCGACTTCTACAACGCCAGCCTGCTTCTGAGCGGCGGTTAT
>JAIDTS010000283.1 GCA_029060585.1 Muribaculaceae bacterium | reverse complement strand
CTTAAGAGCGTATACGGACAGGATGCGGCGGTGACCGATGTTGCGGAATCCGTACTTATGGCACGCGCCGGACTCACTGAAGAAAACCGACCTATGGGAAGTTTCCTTTTCGTCGGGCCGACCGGTGTAGGAAAGACGGAACTCGCCAAGGTTCTCGCACGCGAGATGGGAATCGGACTCGTCCGCTTCGATATGAGCGAATATGCCGAGAAACACGCGGTGGCGAAACTCATCGGATCGCCTGCGGGATATGTCGGCTACGAGGACGGGGGCCTGCTGACAGACGCGATCATCAAGCAGCCCAACTGTGTCCTTCTGCTCGACGAAATAGAGAAGGCGCATGCCGACATCTACGACATTCTGCTCCAGGTGATGGACAACGGTCGACTGACCGACAACCGTGGTCGCGAGGCAGACTTCTCGCACGTTGTTCTGATCATGACATCGAATGCAGGAGCACGCTTCGCCTCCCGAGCCAGCGTGGGCTTCGGAAGCAACGTGAGTGCCGGGCAGGCCATGCTGAAGGAAGTGAAGAAGACATTCAAACCTGAATTCATCAACCGGCTTACCGCGATCGAGGTCTTCAACGACATGGACGACAGAATGGCCGACATGATACTGGATAAGGCACTCCGGTCGCTTCTCACCAGACTGAAGGCAAAAGGAGTTGAGCTTGAGATCAGCGAAGATGCGAGGAAGGCGCTTCTTAAGCAAGGAATGACACGCGAATACGGCGCGCGTGAGCTCCATCGCGTCATTGAGAGAAGACTGACTAAACCACTGAGCCGCGAGATATTGTTCGGGACACTGACTCAGGGAGGACATGCCAAGATCGAAGTTGACGAAAGCGAAAATCTCAAGGTCCAAGCTTGGCAAAAGGATTAATCAATGAAAAGAAGACAATACGATGAATCCGATCTATGACTATGCGCGTTTATGCTGCGCTTTCTACACCGAGGCGGAGGATGGCATAATTGCTGTATATGACATCGACTGTGCCCCTATCGACGGTAGGCTCTGGTTTCCCGATCCCCGCTACCGTGCGTGCAGGCTAATGCAGGAGACGTTAGACTTGAGCGGTCTTGAAGTGGAGGTGCCCTCCGATCAGATCGCCGACAGTCTGAGCGGTCCGCTATGCACAGGAGGAGACCTTGATACTCAACGGTTGATTCTCGCCTATTCATTCGGTATATTTCCATGGTTTGACTTTACAGAACCGGCACCATCCTGGTGGGCTCCACTGTCACGATTTGTGCTCTTCCCGGATGAGATACACGTCTCTCACTCGATGAGGACCCTGCTCAATAAAAGGAAATACAGGGTGACGGTCAACGAGGCTTTCCAGGAAGTTATCGAGGCCTGTCGCACGGTCGACGGGCGCTATGAAGATTCTCGTGGCCCATGGCTCGGCAAGGACATAGTCAAGGCTTACACCGAACTGTGGCAGATGGGTCATGTGAAGTCGGTAGAGGTATGGGACATAGAAACCGGTAAACTTTCAGGTGGCCTTTATGGTGTCTGGCTCAACGGCTGTTTTATGGGTGAGAGCATGTTTTCCTATGTGCCTTCCGCCAGTAAGATAGCATTGATAGGTCTCTGCGAATGGATGAAAGAACAGGGAGGGAAAGTCATCGACCTTCAGATTGAGACGGAGCATCTTAAATCCATGGGAGGCCGCTACATCAGCTATATGGACTACATGAGGATGCTTAATCCCGAGGCTGCGGAGGGTAAAGGCGACACTATTCCCGACCTCTGGAATGCGGATGAGGAGGTAATAAAGCGGAATCCGCTATTCTGCATCAGTTGTCCCTAAAGTGAATTTGAACCATAGTCAGACAGTAAGTGTTTTAATCATAAATATTAACACACACAACGATTATGAAAAGAGTAGTTATAGTGGGAGCATCATCCGGCATCGGTCTGGCTGTAGCCGAGGCCCTTGCTTCCCGTGGAGTAAAGACAGGACTGGCCGCCAGGCATACGAAGGAACTTCATGCTTTGAAGGAGAAATATCCCGAATGTGTGGAGTATGAGTCGATCGACGTCACTCACAACGATGGACCGAAAAAACTTGAGGAACTTATCGACAAGCTTGGCGGAATGGATATCTATTTCCACGTAGCAGGGATAGGATATGCGAATCCTTCTCTCGACCCGCACCGCGAGGCTGAGATGATAGCGACCAACGCCGCAGGCTTCGCCAGAATGGTAAGCGCCGCTTACGGCTATTACCGCGACAACAAGCGCAAGGGACAGATCGTTGCCCTGACGAGCGTGGCAGGCACCAACGGCATCGGAGAGATGGCCGCCTACTCGGCATCCAAGAAATGCGCACAGACCTATCTCGTGGCCCTCGAGCAATTGGCTCGTAAGGAGAAGGTAGATATCACATTCACGGATATCCGACCGGGATGGATCCGCACGCCGCTCCTCGATGCCGACAAGAGCTATCCGATGGAAATGACGCTCGAATATGTCGTGCCGCAGATTATCCGCGCCATCGTGAAGCATCCACGCGTCGCATATATCGATGCCCGCTGGGCAGCCGTATGCGCAGCATGGAAGGCGATTCCCGATGTAGTCTGGGCTAAGATGAAGATATCGCCGACCAAAATAGTCTCCACAGACGGCAATGCTACCGAAGACGAAGAAAAGGAGGATTTAAATCAAGATCCATCATGATAATCCCGATAAATCTCGATTAATCCCGATAAATCCCGATTAAAACAAATGACATCATGAACTTAAAACAGATTCTTTTGGCGACGATCCTCTTGATCGCCGCCATTCCCTGCATGCGGGGTGCCGAATACATGCGCGAGATAACCGTGGCCGCCGACGGCAGCGGTGACTTCAAGACAATCACCGAGGCGCTGGAGGCTATACGCGCCTACATGGACTATCGTGTGACCGTAAACATCAAGAACGGTGAATACCACGAGAAAGTTATCATACCCTCATGGCTCGAGAATGTTGACTTCATCGGCGAGGATCCGGAGAAGACCATCATCACCTACAATGACTACGCCAAACTCGACAACATGGGGACGTTCCGCACCTACACGATGCGGGTTGACGGCTGCGACATGACTTTCAAGAACATTACCATCCGCAACAACGCAGGCCGCGTGGGCCAGGCCGTGGCACTTCATACTGAGGGGACTAACCTGAAATTTGAGAACTGCCGGTTCCTCGGCGACCAGGATACCCTCTTCCTTGCAGGTCATGACTCCGAGCTCGAATTTGACAACTGCTACGTGGAAGGCACCACCGACTTCATCTTCGGTCCGGCGACGGCACTCTTTAATGATTGCCAGGTCCACAGCAAGGCAGACTCATATATAACAGCGGCTTCCACGCCCGAAGACGTGGAAGTCGGATTCGTATTCAGAAACTGCCGGCTGACGGCCGATCCTGACGTAAAGAAAGTATATCTTGGACGCCCTTGGCGACCATTCGCCTACACAGCCTTCATCGACTGCGAGATGGACGGACACATCAAACCCGCCGTATGCGACAACTGGCGCAATCCCTCGAATGAAAAGACCTCCCGCTACATCGA
>JAIDTS010000282.1 GCA_029060585.1 Muribaculaceae bacterium | reverse complement strand
AGCTTGAGGGATACCCTTACGGAGTTGTCATCGTCTACGATTAATATCATAGTTACATTTTGAGGAGTGATGAGGAATTATCGGAATTGTTGAGGTTTCGGCGTGCGGTGCGGAAGATGGAGCCGAAGTCGGCGGAATAGCTTACGGAGAGGACCACCATGTTGGCATTGTTCTTGATGTATCGGTCGCGGAAGGAGGGATTCACCTCGGAATAGTTCCATGAAGGATACTGAGTGCCCTTCTTCTCAAACATATACATCCAGCTGGCTCCTATGGTCCAGTGTTTGTTCGGCTGGACTTCGACCTGGAAAGCATCTCCGTTCTCTTCCTTTCCTACCATGTGTCCGTTAAGGTATTTGCCGGGAAGGCTCCGCCAGTAAGACAAAGTGACTGGTCCTTTGTTCCACCACAGGCTCATACTCCCAGAGAAAGAGGTCAGCGAGTGTTCCCAGCCTTCACCTGCCGAGTTGTAGCGCGAGACGATGGCGTAGACGCTTGCGCCGAATCCATGAATGTTTCTGACCTGAAGAGTCAGCGAATTGTGGAATCCCCTTCCCTTCCTGGCATTGACGGATTGCGAGAGGAAATGCCCGTCGCCCATGTATGTGATGTCGCTGATTACAGCGTTTCGGGTGTCGATCAGAAGCGACTGGAACGATGCCGAGAATTTCTGTATGTTATATGTAGCCTGAAGACGATAGCGGAAGTTCTCTGCCACCTTCAGGTCGGGATTACCATTGGAGAATAGGTAAGGAGTGGTCTGCTGGGGATAGTCGGTCAGAGCGCTCAGAGATGGAATGGCGGGAGTATATTGGAACGAACCCTGCAGGTTCCATCGCGGGTCGATATTCCATGAGAGCTGAGCGGTGGAGAGGTTTCGGATGAAATGACGTCGGTTCAGGTCGTTTTTCACCCAGAACATCTTGGCTCCTGAGGAAATGCTTAGATAGACCGGTCCGAAGCGATGGCTGAGTCGCGCGTAGATATAGTTGTTGTTTTCTGTAAGAATCGGTTTGTAATCGGAATCGAGATAGGTGTTGGTGCTCCGCGAGAGAGTGTTCTGTATCCCTCCGGAGAGGGACGTCAGACTGCTGAAGGAATGAATGTAGCTTACCTCGGTGATGAGCGACCGCCTGCGGCTGTCGACGTTCATGATATAAGATTCATCCTGCCTGTCGGGATAGATATAGGTGTTGTCGCGGCGGTAGTCGCTTGAGCTGAGTGTGCCTACCATCTGTGCCTCCAGTGAGTTCTTATCGTTGAAGTCCTGACGGAGGAAGAGGTCGAGCGATGGAGTGAGTTCCTTGCTTTTGCTGACGTTTCGGTTATCGTATTCCCCTACGGTAGAATCGATGTTGTGTGAGAAGGCGCGGGAAGCGTTCTCGAAAGGATTGATGTTGAAAGTAGCTGAGAAGAGTGTCTTCGAGTTTGGACTGAGGTCGTATTTGAGCCGAAGATCGTGTGTTGAATAGTGGAAAGGAGCGCGGTCGTGTGCCTCCAGGTCTACCCTGAAGTCGCGACCGATGAAGCTTTCCTCATAATCGTCAAATACATTTTGATAGTTGCGCCATGATGGAGAGTAGGATAGTGTGAACTGCGAGGCTCCCTGATGGTATGAAGCGCGGAGCTCCGCATCCATGAAGGCTGTGTTGACCGCACTGCGGCCCCATGCGTAGACCTGACCTCCATCGTTGCGCTTCTTCAGCGTGATGCTGAGGAGTCCGGAGACACCCTTGTCGGCATAACGGGCCGGAGTGATGCGGGAGTATTCCACCTTATCGATATCCTTGGCCTGAAGCGCGTTGACATCGGCCATGGTAGACGGCACTCCGTTGATTAGGATCATGGGAGCGCCTCCGTCTACGCTCATCGTGCGGTTTACAGGATCAGGAAGGAGTCCGGGTAGGGGAAGCTTCTGGAAAAGACTGAGGGCCGATGTAGAAGCCTTGACTTCAGCCATAGACGGATAGACGATAGTCTTGCCGTCTTTATTTACGGCGGAGTTGGCCGTCACTGTCACTTCTCCGAGTTCGGTGCTTTTCTCAAGATAGATGTTGCCGACATCGATGCTCTTCTTCCCTTCGGGCAGAGTGACGTAGGCAGGGGAGAATCCGGTTTTCTCTATCTCAAGGCTCGCCGCTGAGGGGGAATCTGTGTCTATACTGAATACTCCGTCCCCCTTGGTGGAAGTCTTAATGACTATCTGGCCTTCAGCAATGATGCGGCATTCCACTCCTGCGAG
>JAIDTS010000281.1 GCA_029060585.1 Muribaculaceae bacterium | reverse complement strand
GTTCCGGCTTAAGGTCTTTTACTTCCATTTTTCGTTTAGGTTTTATGATGTTCTGTTTATGTTGTTCTTTCGCAATGACTGTCTGCCGTCTCTTAAGACTTAAGACTGAAGACTCAAGACTGAAGACTCAAGACTGAAGACTTCTTTCATCGTTTTCAGACCTCAAAGATATTAATTTTATTTCATTTTAACAAATCTTTTGCATTTCTTATCGCTTCAATCGCGAATTTTTATTAATTTTGCATCCGGATAGCGTCCTCTCTCTGATAGGACGCTTAAGGCTACATGCAAACATCAAACACAAAAGCTATATAATGAAGAAGAATCTTTACACTGTCTTTGGCCTTGCGCTCGCGATTGCCGCTTCCGCCGGATTTGCGTCTTGCAATGGCTCTAAGGATGAGAAAGCGGCTCCCGCTGCGAAGGTGGCTGCAGCTGACAGCGTGGCGCTCCCCAACTACCGCTACGTAGACATGGACACCATACTTACAAGGTATATCCTTGCGAAAGACTACAACGAGGAGATGATTCGCATGCAGAATAATCTCGAGGCCGAGGCTAAGAAGCATCAGACTTCACTCCAGTCGCTCGCTTCGCAGATTCAGAACAAGGTGCAGAACAACTCCTACCTCTCGCAGGAAAGCTTCGATACAGATCAGCAGAAGCTCGCTTCCATGCAGAGCAACGCTGAGCGTTCCGTCGGCATGATGCAGCAGAAATACGCGGAGGCTGCCGCTAAGGCCAATCAGGCTGTAGCCGACTCCGTGACGGCCTTCATTGAGCAATATAATAAAAAGCATGGCTACGATGCCATCTTCAACAAGGCTGCCGCTCTCCATTTCAATCCGGCTCTTGATATCACCGATGAAATCGTGGAAGGCCTGAACGCTCGATATAACAAGGTAAAGAAATAAAGAAAGCATGAAAAGACGTCTGCGCGTTTTTTTGGCAGGCGCGGCCATACTGGCCGCGGCTCTCAGCCCCGCCCTTTGCTTGGCAAAGGGTTGGGAGGCCGTGCGTGCCGACGTCTCGGGGCTTAGCTCCGTTGCGCACGATAGCGATGTCGAGATCCGGGTGTCGCCGGGACATGTCGTCGTGGTCGCGTCCCAGTCTGTCCAGATAAAGGTATTTACGATTCTGGGTCAGGTTGTAAGCAGCGAGACTCTCCCTGCCGGAACAAGCCGTCTGCAGCTTTCTCATGGGGTTTATATCGTGAAGGTGGGCGATCTCACCTGCAAGATCGCCGTCTGACTTTAATGTTTAAAAGGTTTAGAGTGTTTAGTGGTTTAGATTGCCAATGACTTTCTAACCACATATACGCATTAACCCCATTAAAATACTAAACGGCGTAAACCTCTTAAACTTCTTAAACTTCTAAACCCATAGACAAAATATGGAAATAGATTGGAAAAACCTTCCGTTCGGATACATTCCGACCAATTATAACGTTCGCTGCACTTTCAGCGACGGCAAGTGGAGCCCTATAGAGGTCTCCGATTCCGAATACATCCCCATGCACATTGCGGCGGCCTGCCTTCATTATGGTCAGGAATCATTCGAAGGCCTCAAGGCTTTCCGTGGAGCCGACGGCAAGATCCGTGTGTTCCGCATGGATGAGAACGCGAAGCGTTTCATCCGATCGGCAGAAGGTATCATGATGGAGCCCCTGCCCGAGGATATTTTCTGTGAGATGGTGCGCAAGGTGGTTGCGCTCAACGCAGAGTTTGTGCCCCCCTACGGCACCGGCGCGAGCCTTTATATTCGTCCGCTCGAGATCGGCATCTCTCCGCAGGTCGGAGTCAAACCCTCGAAAGACTATATGGTGGTCATGTTCGTCACTCCGGTAGGTCCGTATTTCAAGACCGGATTCAGTCCTACTAAAGTATGCATGAGCCGTAAATACGACCGTGTCGCACCTCTTGGCACCGGAGCATTCAAGATCGGTGGAAACTATGCTGCTTCGCTTAAGGCTGGAGAGCTCGCCCACGATATGGGATATTCCGTGATGTTTTATCTCGACCCCAAGGAGAAGAAGTATCTCGATGAGTGCGGCGCAGCCAATTTCTTTGGAATCCGGGGCAATAGCTACATCACTCCGGCGTCTGATTCGATACTTCCTTCCATAACAAACAAGAGTCTGTGTCAGCTCGCCGAAGACCTCGGTATGACAGTGGAACGCCGACATATTCCTGTGGATGAGCTTGAAACATTCGAGGAGGTCGGTGCCTGCGGTACTGCAGCCGTGATATCTCCGGTAGGAGTGATCGACGATATCGACACCGGTCGGAGCTATAAGTTTGGCGATGGTACTCCCGGCGAGAAATCCACAATGCTCTACAATAAGCTCCGTGGCATCCAGCTCGGCGAGGAACCCGATGTTCACGGATGGGTTGAGATCATCGAGGAGAACTGATTTTAATTAAGCATTGTGCATTATGCATTATGAATTGATTACCAAGTATTACGAGGAGGGCACCACCCTCCTCGATTTGCTTCTGACTCATTCTGAAATGGTGGCGCGCAAGGCTCTTACTGTTGCAGATTCCGCGCGTCTCGACATTGACCGTGACTTAGTCTATAATGCCGCCATGCTTCACGACATCGGCATATTCCGGTGCGATGCCCCGGGAATCTACTGCCACGGCACTGAACCATATATTCGTCACGGAGTGATCGGAGCCGAATTGATGCGTCAGGAAGGCCTTGAAGCCTATGCGCGAATCTGCGAGCGTCACACGGGCTCCGGCCTCACAGCTAAAGAAATAGCGGAAACGGGTATGCCGCTTCCGCTTATGGATTTTCTTCCTGAGACAACAGAGGAGAAACTGATATGCTACGCCGACAAGTTCTATAGCAAGTCGGGAGATCCACGTGAGGAGAAGTCTTTAGACCGTGTAAGAAAGTCAATGTCCAAATTCGGTCCTGATTCCCTCGCACGCTTCGATGCCCTCCACGCCTTCTTTAATAATAAATGATCAATTGAGACCCCCTCTTAAGACTAAAGACTTAAGACTCAAGACTGAAGACTCAAGACTGAAGACTTTTCCTATAGCTCTCACACCAGTCTGCTATGACGCACTCACCGCACTTAGGATTGCGTGCCGTGCAGACGTAGCGGCCGTGGAGAATAAGCCAGTGGTGGGCATTCGCCAGCTTCTCCTCCGGAATGTTCTTGACGAGTTCCTTCTCGGTAACTAACGGGTTGGGGGAGTCCTTTGTGAAACCGATTCGGTTGCAAACGCGAAACACATGAGTGTCTACTGCCATGGCAGCCTTGCCCCATACCACTGCGAGCATCACGTTGGCTGTCTTGCGTCCCACTCCTGGCAATTTCATCAGATTGTCGATATCCGATGGCATCTCCGAATTGAACTCTTCCACAAGCATACGCGCCGCCTTCAGAAGGT
>JAIDTS010000280.1 GCA_029060585.1 Muribaculaceae bacterium | reverse complement strand
ATTCTGGATGCGGCCCATTCGTTTGCTATCAGAAGAGATTCCCTTTCGTTAAGCTGTCGTCGTTCATCCTCGGAGAGTTCCTTTTCCTCTACCTTGATGCCATATTTGGCGGCGAGATGGAGTAGGGCGTCATGGTAAGTCAGTCCCTCTTTCTCCATGATGAAATTCACCGGAGATCCTCCCTTCTTGCATGAGAAGCAATAGCAGAAATTTCTTACGCTGTTGACCGAGAACGACGGTGTCTTTTCGTTATGGAACGGGCATAAACCTACATAGTTTCGACCACGTTTGATGAGGTGGACGTAATCGCTTACGACCTCCACGATGTCGGCGGCGTCGGTGATCTTCTGTACTGTGGCTTTATCGATCATCCGCGGGCTTTTTCTTAAGGGCTTCCACCCAATGCAGGATTTCCGCAGCGGTAGCGTCGCCGACGGGTATGAGAGGGAGACGCAGTTCGTTTTCGATCAGTCCCATGTCGTGCATGACGCATTTCACTCCGGCGGGATTTCCGTCGGCAAAAAGGAGCCGTATCATGTCGCGGAATCTGAAATGCACATCGACTGCCTCTATATAGTTTCCTTCGAGGCATAGATGCACCATCTCAGAAAATTCCTTAGGATATGCGTTTCCAAGCACAGAAATCACACCCTGTGCCCCGAGGGCCATGAAGGGATATGTCATGGCGTCGTCGCCGCTCAGGACGGTGAAGCCGTCGGGTTTTTCCCTGAGGAGACGCTGCATCTGATGGATGTCTCCCGAAGCCTCCTTTATTCCGATGATTCCCGGCACGTTTCTCGCAAGTCGTAGAGTGGTGTCGGCCGTCATGTTTACTCCGGTGCGCCCCGGAACGTTGTAGAGGATCACCGGGAGAGGCGAGGCCTCGGCGATGGCTTTGAAATGCTGGAAAATGCCCTCCTGTGAGGGTTTGTTGTAAGGTGGCACTACAGACAGGATGGCAGAATATCCGCTGAAATCCTCTTCCTTCAGTTGCCTGATGACTTCGGCTGTATTGTTTCCTCCTACACCTATGACAAGTGGAATCCTTCCGTCGGTCTTCTCGAGTATGAAATCCTTTACCTTCTTTTTCTCTTCATCGGAAAGAGCGGGAGTCTCTCCTGTAGTACCCAGGACTACGAGAAAATCGGCGCCATTGTCTACGACATGGTCTACCACCCTTTCCAGGGCGTCGAAGTCTATATCTTTATTAGCTGAGAACGGAGTGACAAGGGCTACGCCCATGCCGAGAATGTTCAAGTGTGCCATATGTTGCTTTGCTTTTGCTGAAATCAAATACAAAATTAAGGATTTTTTTTTATTCTGCATAATAAAAAAGGGGAAAAAACAAAAATACCCTCGATTCACATCGAAGGTATAAGTGTTGCCTTGGAAAGACTCGAACTCTCACAAACGGAACCAGAATCCGGTGTGCTACCATTACACCACAAGGCAG
>JAIDTS010000028.1 GCA_029060585.1 Muribaculaceae bacterium | reverse complement strand
CTCGCCTATCGCGGGAAATGGCTCGCCGGAGGAGCGCTTACTGCTCTCTTCTCGGCCATGCAGCTTATGAGCAACCACCCGCAGATGACCTATTATTTCCTCTTCGTCATGCTCGCCATTGCTATCGCCTACCTCTGGATAGCCATCAAGGAGAAGACTGTCGGGAAGTGGGGTATCGCCACCGGAATACTCATCGTCTGTGGACTCATAGGCGTAGCTGCCAATTCACCGAGTCTGTACAGTTCTCTTGAATATAGCAAAGAGACAGTGCGCGGACGGGCCACTGACATCACCGACCCTAACGCACCGGCTGCAGTCGGAATGGACAAGGAGGCCATCACAGCCTGGAGCTACGGCATAGACGAGACTTGGAGCCTGCTGATTCCCAACGTCAAGGGGGGCGCCACTCTCAAGCCCACCGCCGGGCAGAACCGGATGCTCTCTGTAGCTGAGACCGACCTCGGTGCTGACCGCTATCTCAGCCCTGAGGAAATGCAGTTCGTAGGCCAGTTTCCACAATATTTCGGCGACCAGCCTATGACCAACGGACCGGTATATGTGGGAGCCTTCGTGCTTCTGCTTGCTATCTTAGGCATGTTTGTGGTCGAGGGCAAATGGGAGACACCCATGAAATGGGCTCTATTCGCCTCCACCCTCTTCACAATTATGCTCAGTTGGGGCCACAACTTCAATGGCCTCACAAATTTCATGATAGACAATTTCCCGGGCTACAACAAATTCCGCACGGTCAGCTCCATTCTCGTGGTCGCAGAATTCTGCATCCCGCTCTTAGCGGCTCTCTGTGTCAGACAGATAATAAAGACTGAGGGATTCTGTGCCAAATACAAATGGACTTTCCTCTGCGTGATGGGCGGAGGTGTAATCGTCAGTCTGCTCGGATGGCTCTCCCCCTCCATATTCGGTGACCCTTGGTCATCTTCCGAAATGGCATATCTTAAAGAAGCTGGGGCCTTCTCAAATCCGGCCTATGCCAACGTGATGAAAGGCATCGAGGCCGGTCGCCTCGGAATGGTCTCCTCCGATGCGTTGCGCTCCCTGATTTTCATATTACTCGGCATAGCTCTTACAGCTCTCTGGGAGAAGAAGATCATCAAGAACGCATCCGTCTGGGCATGCTGCCTCGCAGCGCTCGTTCTCGTCGACCTCTATACTGTCGACAAGCGATATGTTGATTCCGACAACTTCCTGACAGCCGAAAGCGATGAGGCAGCCTTCGTACCCACAGAAGCCGACCTCGCCATACTTAAGGACAAGAGCAACTACAGGGTGATGGATATCCCGGGATTCTCTTCAGCACGCAGCAGCTACTTCCACAAGACCATCGGAGGCTATCACGCCGCCAAGCTGACCCGCTACAACGACCTGATCGAGCATCAGATATCCAAGGGGAATCCTTTCGTCCTGAATATGCTTAACGCCAAATATTTCCTTTCAGACGGAAGCTACAGCGAGAATCCAGACGCATTCGGCAACGCATGGCTCGTCGACACGCTGACTTATGTAGGAAGCGCCAAGGAGGAAATGGAAGCGCTTTCCGGTCTTACAAACCGGAATACAGCCGTAGCGGACAAGAATTTCGAAAGTACCATCGGCACACCCCTGCCAATATCTGCAGGAGACACCATCTATGAGACATCCTACGCTCCTAACAAGCTGACCTATAAGGCTCATAGCGCCAAGGGAGGCATCGCGCTCTTCTCCGAGGTATACTTCCCCTGGGGATGGAAAGCTACGGTCAACGGGAAGGAGACACCTATCGGCCAGGCCGACTACGTTCTCCGTGCGTTACGTCTTCCGGCCGGAGACTCCGAAATCGTGATGACCTTCGATCCTGAACCCGTGAAGAAGGCCAATGCAGTCTCCATAGCATCAGTAATTCTGATCTATCTCCTCGCCCTCGGCGCGTTAGGACGTTGGATCTGGAAATTTTTTCATAATTCATGAATCATGAATTAAGAATTATGAATTGGATAAGGAGATGGCGCCATACCAGAGGGTATGGCGTTCATTCCCCTTTGGCTTTCAGCATAGTCAAGGAATGCATCCGTCCTGACCGACGATACTGCTTCTATTGCGACGCCTATCTCGATTTTGAGTATCACGAAGACCGTCGCGGACTCAGGCACGCACGAATGATCATACGGCTCTTGAATCTATTGCGTCCGAATCATGTCTGGATGCCCGACGCTGACAAACGCATAGTCACAGCCATAAAGATGATCATGCCGAAACTGCGCATCGCCACCCAGAATGTCTGCCCTAAAGACACAGATTTCATCATTTCTTTTAATCGGAATGATATTGCTGCTCTATGGCACAAGATGGATGATCTGGGAGAATGCGGATTGCTGGCTTCCGGGAACACAGTGGGCATACCGGAAAATTTCACACTCGCGATAGAGGCCAAAGACTTCTGTATCCTACTGCGTCGTTACGGTATGCAGAAACTAATGTATGAGGTATGACAACGCAGCTACAGGATTTTGAAGCCTATCTGGCACTTGAACGAGGCATGTCGGTAAATACCTGCGAGGCGTATGTCTCCGACGTCTGCCATCTCTTGGAGTATCTGGAGGATCAAGGAATCAATCCTGCTGAGACCACCGAGAAGGACCTTCACGCATTCGTCTGCACTCTGCGCGACCTCGGAATAGGGCCTCGCAGTCAGGCGCGAATACTCTCAGGGATCCGGAGTTATTACAAATTCCTTAAACTGACCGGCGTTATCGAAAACAATCCAACTGATCTTCTGGAGTCTCCCAGACTCGGCCGCCATCTCCCAGAAGTCTTGAGCACCGCTGAAATCGACATGATGATAGAGCAGATTCCTGACGACAAGGAAGAATCCCTTCGTAACCACGCCATCATCGAGACTCTATACGGAAGTGGGCTCCGTGTGTCGGAACTCGTCGATGCCCGTCTCTCGCGACTGAGTTTCGACGACGGCTGCATGATAGTGGAAGGCAAAGGCAGCAAGCAGAGGATTGTACCAGTCTCACCCGTCGCGATGGACCTCATTAAGGAGTATCTTCCGCAACGCGCACAACTTAACATAAAATCCGACTCCCAGGACATAATCTTCCTCAACAGGAGAGGCGGCAAGATGTCTCGCGTAATGGTATTCTATATCATCCGCGATCTTGCAGCCGCAGCCGGAATACTCAAGACCGTATCGCCCCACACACTCCGGCACTCGTTTGCCACTCATCTGCTCGAAGGGGGAGCCTCCCTGCGAATAATCCAAGAACTGCTCGGACATGAATCTTTAGAGACTACGGAAATATACGTTCATCTTGACCGCTCGCGCCTTAGGAAAGAACTCCTGACCCACCATCCCCATTATCGGCATAATGCATAATGCATAATTCTGTTATTTCCTAATTTAGTTGAAAAATATGAAATGGGCCTCACGCGGAGAGGCGGAGGGGCAGAGAGCAGCATTCAAGACCAGAGTTCCAGAGTACAAGAGCCCTGATGCTGGAAACTATTCAGCAGCAAGCAGGGAGTACCATAGGCTACGCTACGCATTGTCGCCGGATACACGGCTTTCAACTAAAGGGGGAAAGAACCTCATTAAATATAAATTAATAGGACGCACGAGCCGTGCGTCCCTACAAGGTTATTGGCAATACAATTACGTAATTCCAATTCGACACTCTTAGTCTTTCATTGTGACTTCCACCTTGTTGAGCGTGCCTGCCGGCATGACTGGAAGCACATTGCCCACTATTGGCTCGCCGTTGACGGTTATGCTCTCTACACCTTTGCTTACGTGGTGCGGGTTGCGCACCGAGATCTCGTAGGTAGCACCACGGAACTTTCTTACGACATCATATCCGTCCCAGTCTTCGGGGATACAAGGATCTATCTCGAGTCCGTTATAGGCCGGGCGAATGCCGAGTATAAACTGAGTTATAGCATACCAGTTCCAGGCAGCCGTGCCAGTAAGCCAGGAATTCTTTGCCTCTCCGGGACGAGCGGCATCCTTTCCAGCAGTCATCTGGCAATATACGTATGGCTCCACCTTGTGAAGCTCGCTTTTCTCCTCGACATAGGCCGGACAGATCTTTTGATAGTATTCCCATGCACGGTCACCCCTGCCGAGAACAGTCTCACCGATGATAACCCACGGATTATTATGCGCGAATATACCTGCATTTTCCTTATATCCAGCCGGATATGTAGATATCTCACCGTAGTCGGGTATATATTCGGTAAACGCAGGATTGTTGAGCACCAGTCCATGCTCGCAGTCGAGATATTTCTTCACCGAGTTTAGAGACTTCTCCACAAGGCCTTCCTCAAGTCCGATTCCTGCCATCGTGCACCATCCCTGAGACTCTATGAAGATCTTTCCTTCCTTGTTCTCATTCGAACCGACCTTCCGGCCATAATAGTCATAAGCCCTGAGATACCATTCGCCATCCCAGCCATGGTTCTTGACAGCCTCTACCATCCGGTCGATATGCTTTTGAACGCGGTCCGCCTCATCATTCTTGCCCAAAACTCTGCAGAGCTCCACATAGTCGCGCCCTGTAGCCACAAACTGACCGGCTATCATGAGAGACTCCGCCTTCGAACCCTCAGACTTGTTTTCCGTAGTCTGGAAAGACTCGTTGGGGTCGTTGGAGAAGCAGTTGAGATTCAGGCAGTCGTTCCAGTCTGCACGTCCGATAAGAGGCAATCCGTGAGGACCAAGATTGTTTATCACATGGTCTACAGATACTTTCAGGTGTTCCATCAGGGGAACTTCGGAACCCGGCTGGTTGTCGAAGGGGACCAATTCATCAAGAATCGAATAGTCTCCGGTCTCCTTGATATAAGCCGCCGTGCCGAAAATCAGCCACATGGGATCGTCGTTGAAGCCACCCCCAATATCATTGTTGCCTCTTTTCGTAAGTGGCTGATACTGATGGTAGCATCCTCCGTCAGGGAACTGAGTGGATGCGATGTCGATGATCCGCTCCCTTGCGCGTTCCGGAATCTGATGCACGAAACCTACGAGATCCTGGTTAGAATCGCGGAAACCCATTCCACGTCCTATGCCGCTCTCGAAGAAAGAGGCCGAGCGGGAGAAACAGAAGGTGATCATGCACTGATACTGATTCCATATATTGACCATCCGGTCAAGTTTATCATCGCCCGAACGAAGCGTGTATTTGGCCAGGAGGTCATCCCAGTATTTCCTTAACTCCGCAAAAGCCTTGTCCACTTTCTCCGGCGTGTCGAAACGGGCAATAATCTCGCGCGCAGGCTCCTTGTTGATTACACCCTTGCTTTCCCATTTCTTATCTTCCGGATTCTCCACATAGCCCAGAGTGAAGATGAAGTCGCGACTTTCACCCGGCTTAAGATCAACTTCGATATAATGGGATGCGATTGGCGACCATCCGTGAGCCACCGAATTGCGCGGCTTTCCCTCAAGCACTACTTCAGGCTCGTCGAAACCGTTATAGAGGCCCATGAAAGTCTCGCGGTCTGTATCAAAACCTTGTACCGGGACATTCACGCTGAAGAAAGCGTAATGATTGCGGCGCTCCTTGTATTCGGTCTTATGATATATTGTGGAGCCGTCGATCTCTACCTCTCCTGTAGAGAAATTTCTCTGGAAATTCTCCATATCAGTAGCGGCGTTCCAAAGACACCATTCGATGAAGGAGAATAATTTCAGACTCTTGGGCTCATCTGATTTATTGGTCAGTGTGAGTTTAGTGATTTCCGCATGGGAGTTCAAGGGCACGAAGAAGAGCAGCTCTGCCTCCACTCCGTTCTTTTCACCGATGATACGGGTATAGTTCATCCCGTGGCGGCATTCATACCGGTCGAGAGGAGTCTTGGTAGGTTTCCAGCCGGGATTCCAGACAGTATCGCCATCCTTAATGTAGAAATATCTGCCTCCCGCATCCATCGGCACTCCGTTGTAGCGGTAACGTGTAAGACGGCGGAACTTCGCGTCCTTATAGAAGGAATAGCCTCCAGCGGTGTTAGAGATGAGGGAGAAAAAATCCTTGTTGCCGAGATAGTTGATCCATGGCCAGGGTGTCTTGGGATTCGTTATGACGTATTCCCGATTTTTATCGTCAAAATATCCGTATTTCATCGTTGTATATTTAAGTTCGCAGGCTCACTTAAGGGTTATGAGGTTATAGGGTTATGGGGTTATTTCAGCCAATACTTATGAAAGTTGAAATTATAATGAGCAAAATTAAGAAAAATATCCGAATTGGCCATAATACTATTATATCTTCTTTTTGTTTTTTAGAATCCTCTCCTAAAAAATATGATAACCTCATGATATGATCAGTCCAAAATCTATAATACGAATTTATTTGCAAGAATAAGAATTTTTTCGTAAATTTGCACTAATAAGTGCAGAAAAATGTAAAATCAAACACAAATCAGCACTTATTTATGTAGAAGTTGTTTTGACTTATTTACGAATATAAAAAACATTAAATTAATATGAAGGGAATAATTCTTTTTATCAAGCTTACGCCATCTTTACGGCATCTTTCGCTTCATTCATCAGTCACGATGCCCGCATTCCTTTCAGGTATTCCTACACGTTCGGCATAATGCAAGCAAGCTTGCCTTCTGCTCTCACTCAATGGAATTGTCTCCTTCTTCATGAAGCGAGATCTGCTCGCAAAGCTGACGAAATCTTAATAAAAAAATAAGTCAAAACAACTTCGTAGTTTATGAAAATAGAAAGAGAAATAATAGATAGAT
>JAIDTS010000279.1 GCA_029060585.1 Muribaculaceae bacterium | reverse complement strand
ATGTAAGGAGGAAATATTCCGATTCTACTCTTGAGATAAGGGTCGACGCCAACGGAGCGTTCAACATGGACAATGCTCTTCCCCGCCTTAAAAGGCTGGCAGACCTTGGGGTCCACAGTATCGAACAACCGATACCCGCCGGTCTTCCTGAACTGATGTCGTTTCTCTGTCAGATATCCCCCTTGAGTATCGCACTTGATGAGTCTCTCATAGGAGTATATGGCAGGGAGGCAAAGGAGAGGCTTCTTGATGAAGTGAGGCCGGCCTATGTCATCCTCAAGCCCTCGCTCTGTGGAGGTTTCTCAGGAGCGGAGGAGTGGATTTCATTGGCGAGAGACAGAGGTATCGGCTGGTGGGTTACATCGGCCCTTGAGTCGAATGTCGGTCTGAACGCTCTCGCTCAGTGGACAGCGACTCTTGACGTCAGAATTCCTCAGGGACTTGGCACCGGAGGCCTTTTTACCAACAACCTTGAGTGTCCTCTTCGTCTTGATTCTGATCGTCTGCGCTACGATTCCTCCGTAAAGCCTGAGAATGATATTTATTCATCACTTGATTGGAGATATTGATATGACACAGCAGGAGTTTGAGCTAATATGGCGTGGTGCAGGAGATTTTGTGGTGTGCCATACATCCGGTTCTACCGGCGAGCCAAAGGAAATAAGACTCTCAAAAGATTTTATGCGCGAAAGCGCGCGGCGTACAAATCGATTCTTCGGAATAGACGGAGAATGCCGTCTGCATACTTGTCTTGACTTTAAGTATATCGCTTCGATGATGATGACCGTGAGGGCAGACGAGGCCGGCTGCCTTCTGACATCGGAAGAACCCTCCTCGCGCCCGCTTGGCGGAATCGGTCGTGAAGAGAGAATAGATCTTCTTTCCGTTGTTCCGGCACAGATGAAATGGATTCTCGACGCGTCAGAGAAGTGGACGGGCATACGCAATATACTCGTGGGAGGATCGGCCATACCATCATTGATGCGGAGGCGTATCGTAATGTCCGGATATGACGTCTGGGAGACCTACGGCATGACGGAGACTGCCTCCCATATAGCTCTCAGGAAGGTAGATGATGATGACCGTCCGTTTCATTCGCTTGAGGGAATAACCGTAGAGACCGGAGAAGATGGATGCCTCGTTGTGATTATGCCCGATGGGCAGCGGCTTTTGACTACGGATCTCGCGGAGGTGTATGGTCCTGATGAATTCCGGATTCTCGGACGAGCGGACAATACGGTTATAAGCGGAGGCATAAAGATTCGCCCCGAGGAACTTGAGAGGCGCCTCGGGCCATTCATAGCTTATGAATATTGTCTTTCTTCAGTTCCAGATGCAAAGTGGGGCGAGAAGCTGGTCATCGTGGTCGAGTCTCCGAGCGCCGATATAGACAGGAATCTACTTAGGGATGCCGTAGCAGTGCGTCTTCGTCAGTATAGAAAAAGCCTGGAGCTCGGTGTCAAGTCTCCCAAGGACGTCATAGTCATGCCATCTCTTCCGCGCACGCCTAAGGGCATGATAGACAGGAGCAGACTCAAAAAGTTGCTCCATGCCGGAAAGTCTGATTTGGATTAACCGTTTTTTGAGATTCTCTGTAGTTGTTCCTCGTTGATTATCTTTATCTTTCGTCCATCAACGAGAATGAGTTTCTCGGCTACAAATGTTGCGAGCGTTCTGATCGCGTTTGCAGTCGTCATGTTGCTGAGGCTCGCAAGGTCTTCGCGGCTCATGTAGATGCGGAGTGTGGCTCCGTCGTCCTCGAGTCCGTAGTTGTCTCTTAGCAGAAGCAGAGCGTCAGCGAGGCGCCCGCGTATATGTTTCTGCGTGAGGTTTACGATCTTTGTGTCAGATCCTCCCAGATTGCGTGAAAGCTCATGGATGAAGAACATCGCAAGATTGATATTTCCTCTTATGAGCCTTTCCACAACGTGCATAGGTACCCTTCCGAGTACCGACTCCTCGACGGCGGCTACAGATGACAGGTATGGCTCCTTGGCGAAATATGCGCGGTAGCCGAAATACTGGACCGGACAGTAAAGACGGAGTATCTGTACGCGGTCGCCTATTCCGGCCTTATACATTTTGACCTTTCCTTTCAGCAGACACCAAAGATATTCCGGCTCTTCGTTTTCGGAATAGATAATTTGGTTTTTCTTGAATGTGGATATGGTGAAGTTGTCGGTGACTATGCGCTTTTCCTCAGGGAGAAGCGCATTCCATAGTTCCGACAAGTCGTTGCTTATGATATGTTCAAGTGTACTCTTCTTTAACATTATCTTTTCGTCAGATCAACTTTACCTGTATTTTTACCTTAAGATGATTTGAAACGCATAGCATGCGTTCTGATTCTTACCTGATTGAGTCTGCAAATTTACTAAAAAAAAATGAATTGATAAAACTTTTTTTTATTTATTTTGAATTATGAATAAAATAGATTCGTTTGCGGCGATAGATCATCATGATTGGCGGTTTTTTTGTAATTCCAATCAGTATTCATGCCGATATTGAGCATGTAATTGTTGAAATATCGTAAGATTTTATTAAATTTGCGTACAGAATAAAAATAAACGAAATATGATAGAGGATATATACAAGGCCTGCGACAGACGTTACGAGCAGGGTATGGAATACCGCAGGAGTGGAAGAAGCGGAATACTCCTTTCAGAGCTTTCACTCGGTTTCTGGCAGAACTTCGGGGAAACCGCACCCCTTGAGAGAAGTAAGGAGATGATGAGGTTTGCATTCGATCATGGAGTTACGTCTTTCGATCTTGCAAACAACTACGGGCCCGGTTATGGAACGGCCGAGGAAACGTTTGGCTTCGTCTTCGAAAAATCATTCCGTCCTTACCGCGACGAGATGTTCGTGGCGTCAAAGGCCGGATATGACATGTGGCCCGGTCCTTACGGCAACTGGGGATCGCGTAAGTATCTTATGGCTTCCATCAATCAGAGTCTCAAGAGAACCAAACTCGACTATTTCGACGTGTTCTATAGCCATCGTTATGATCCGGAGACTCCGCTTGAAGAGACGCTCCAGGCCCTGGTCGATATAGTGAAGTCTGGGAAAGCCCTCTATGCGGGTATATCAAGATGGCCTGTCGAGGCTTCGGAGTTCGCTTTCGAATATCTGAGAAAAAGAGACATCCCATGTCTTCTTTTTCAGGATAGGCTTAACCTGATCGATCGGCGTGTGGAGACCGACGGGACCCTCGAATGCGTGAAGAAAAACGGAAGCGGATTCATCGCTTTTTCTCCATTGGCCCAGGGAATTCTTACCAATCGCTATCTGAATGGTATTCCTTCTGATTCTCGGGCAATGCAGCAACGTTTTCTAAAGACATCGCAGATCAGTGAAGACCTTGTCTCACATGTAGCCTCCCTCAACGCCATAGCCGCGGAAAGAGGCCAGACTCTTGCCCAGATGGCGCTTTCATGGGTGCTCGCTCATCAAGGAGTGACATCCGTCATAGTGGGTTGTAGCAGTGTCGCACAGCTGTCCGATTCACTGAAGGCCGTAGAAGGCAAGTCATTCAGTGATGAGGAACTCAAGACGATTGAGGGAATCGCGTCAAAAATCAATCTCTGACTAAGACCTCAGGAGCTCTGAAATTATTGTGAGATGAGGTCTTATTGCATAAGATCCGGATGGTAGCCGAGCAGAAACGCATCGGCGGCCATTCTTTTTTTTCCAGCCGGCTGGATTGAGATTATCTCAAGCCACATGTCGGCACATGCGGCAAGCAGGCGCTTGCCCTCTTTCCTTATAGTTCCGCTTCCATGTCCTTCGCATGTCTCGTCCGTAAGACGCGTCTCAAAGATCTTGCATTCAAGATGGCGTCCTGACTCTTCTATCAATATAGTCCATGCAGCGGGATAGGGGCTGAGTCCTCTCACGTGATTGTGAATCTCCCGGGCCGTACGGCTCCAGTTGATTCTACAGTCTTCCTTAAAAATCTTGGGTGCAGGAGTAAATTCCCCTTCCGGTTGAGGCGTCGTGGTCAGTGTTCCGGCGATAATGGCGTCGACTGTCTCAACTACCATGTCAGCTCCAAGATGCATCAGTTTGTCGTGTACGTCACCCACATTCTCTTCCGGAAGTATGCTGACCTTTTTCTGCATAATCATATCTCCGGTGTCTATCTCGTGCTTGAGGAAGAATGTGGTTACTCCTGTCTCACTCTCTCCGTTCATCACGGCGCGATTGATTGGTGCAGCTCCACGGTATTTCGGAAGAAGCGACGCATGGAGGTTGAAAGTCCCAAGCCCGGGCATTTGCCACACCTCTCGGGGCAGCATCCTGAATGCTATCACTATGAAGAGGTCTGCTTCCAGAGAGCGAAGTTCTTGAAGAAAATCTTCTGACTTAAGCCTTTCGGGCTGCAAGATATGAAGCCCATGCTCGACCGCATAGCGTTTCACATCGCTTTCGTACAGACGATGTCCGCGTCCTGCTATCTTATCAGGCATAGTCACTACACCGACTACATTAAATCCATTCTTTATCAAGGCATCGAGACTTTCTACCGCGAATTCCGGAGTCCCGAAGAATACTATTCTGAGGTCTTTCTTGTCCATAATTATGTTTTTGGGATATGTGCCCGAACTAAGGCATCTGCGTAGTTAATCATCCGAATAGTGCTTGAGCACCCTTCTGTATGAATTGAAGATCTTTGATTTTGAGACGAACCCTACATATTTTCCATTGTCGACAACCGGTAGGTTCCAGGCTCCTGTCTTGTCGAAAGTGTTCATTACTTTGTCCATGCTGTCCGTCACCTCTATCCTTGCCGGTGGCATAGCCATAAACCGGCTGACATGCATTTTCCGGTATAGGTCAGGGCGGAACATGATGTTTCGTATATCGTCAAGCAGGACTATTCCCTTGAGCATCCCTTCCGAATCCGTAACCGGATATAGATTGCGGTTGCATTGAGATATGACTTCGACCATCTGCTTGAGGCTCATCTCCGGATGGACCTCTATGAAATCCTTCTCGATAACGTTGTCGATCTTGAGCAGTGTAAGTACCGTGCGGTCTTTCTCGTGGGTGATAAGGTCTCCCTTTTCGGCAAGTCGCATCGTATAGATGCTGTATGGTTCGAACGCCTTAATCGTCATATACGATAGGCATGACACGATCAGTAGCGGAAGGAACAGGTTGTATCCACCTGTCATCTCCGCGGTAAGGAAGATTGCCATCAGGGGTGCGTGCATGACTCCGCTCATGACTCCAGCCATACCCATCAGACTGAAGTTTTTCTGACTGAGCTCTATGCCGAAATCCATCAGATTGAAAAAATAGGCAAATAGGAAGCCTGTCATGGCGCCTACGAAAAGTGACGGCGCAAAGGTTCCGCCTACCCCGCCGGCGGCGTTGGTTGCGGTAGTAGCGAATACTTTCGTCAATATCAGGCACGCAACAAAAATCGTTATCGACCAAGGATTTATCCGGTCGCCGTAGAATATCGTTCCGTCGAGAATGTCCCTTGTATTTCCGTCGAGAAGAGTGTTTATCGCCTCATAGCCTTCTCCATAGAGCGGCGGAAAGACGTAGATGAGTCCTGCGAGGATGATTCCTCCCGCAGAGATCTTGACCCATCTGCTTTTGAAGCCGCCAAACCACTTCTCGAGCATAAACATGGCTCGCGTGAAGTAAAGGCTCACAAATCCACATAGGATTCCGAGGAGTATTGTCCATGGAATTCTGTTGGTATAATACGGCTCACTCTGAGAGAAGAAAAACTCGGCCCCGTAGCCTTCGAGGACGTAGGCGACAGTCGCTCCGGATATGGAGGAGATAAGAAGAGGCATTACGGTGGCTCCTGTGAGGTCGATCATCAGAACTTCAAGAGTGAAAAGCATCCCTGCAATAGGAGCTCGGAAAATTCCCGCTATGCCGGCAGCCGCTCCGCATCCGACAAGAAGCATGAGGATACGAGGGGAAAGCCTGAACGCCTGTCCTACATTAGAGCCGATGGCAGCTCCCGTATAGACTATCGGACCCTCCGCTCCGACTGAGCCGCCGAAACCGATCGTGATGGCTGATCCTACGAGCGAGGCATAACAGTGCTTTTTCTTAAGCCTCGATTTGCGTCGCGAGATTGCGTAGAGCACCTTTGTCACGCCGTGGCTGACGTTGTCTTTTACTACATATTTGATAAACAGGGTTACTATGATGATTCCGACTACGGGATAGACGAGATTCAGCCAGTTGCCCGTAGTCGCGCTGAAGTGCGAGGTCAGAATCCTGGCTATCGTATGGATAAGATATTTCAGGAG